>DATCHE010000129.1:0-4813 GCA_036508535.1 Bacteroidales bacterium
CACCTGTTAATGCACATGCAAAAGAGAATTACAAACTAAAAAAATGGCCAATGAGATTTAAGAAGAAACAAAGAGAAAATATTTTAACTTTAAATCAATTATGTCACACTTAAAAGTGTAACCCTATTCTAGGACGATACATTTACCCCAAGTGCTCACTATACCAGGTCTTCCGATGCGCACGCAAGAGTTTTGCAGCCCTTCCCTGCAACCGTCCCGGCTGCAAAACACATGCTTCTTTGCCTGCCCGGACTCTGCCGTTTAGACAACTTTATCATGCGTGACAACTACTGTCCATCCACTAGGACTTCACCATCTTGACAATTTTATCATATCATGACAAATCCTGTCCGTTTATGGGGACTTTAACATCACGATAACTTAATCATTGCCCCTTTAAAAGGACTTAGCCTCCTTAACAGTTTTATACAAACATCTCATCGCCTTCACTTTTACTTGGGTTGAAAGAAATTCAGAATGTGGGGCACATAAATAATAAAAATAATGTCGTATCCCTTTAATGACCATTGAAATTTTATAATGTTGGCTTACTCCTCGATCAAATTTACTGTTAATATATTAACAGTATGAAATTCAGTCTTTTATATCATCAAATGTATCAGTATATATAATAATTTTATATATTGGCTGCTTCGGTACTTAAATCACAATTATGAAAAAAATAGTCATTGGAGTATTACTGTTCTGTTCATTTGAGGCTTTCTCTCAAGTATCAGATTCTGTTAAGTCAGAAGGATGGGAAAAGATTTATCGCGCCAGCGCAACTAAAATTAATGACCTTGTTCACACAAAACTCGTTGTGAGCTTCGATTATTCAAAATCGTGGATGTACGGGAAAGCCTGGATAACACTTCATCCTCATTTTTATTCCACCGATTCATTAAATCTCGATGCCAGAAGTATGAGCATCAATGAAGTCTCAATGATTAAGGCAGGAAAGCATTTACCCCTTAAATATTCTTATGATAAACATAATCTTCGGATAATTCTCGATAAAACCTACAAAGGAGGAGAAAACTATACTGTTTTTATTGATTATGTAGCTAAGCCTGACGACATTAAAGTAAATACAGGTATGGCAATGCTTAACAATAAAGGATTGTTTTTTATTAACCCTTTGGGAAAGGACAAAAAAAAGCCCATCCAAATATGGACTCAGGGCGAAACCGAATCTAACTCCGGATGGTTCCCCACTATTGATAAACCAAATCAAAAAACAACCGATGAAATCAGCATGACAGTACCGGGTAAATACCAGACCCTCTCGAACGGGGTATTGGTAAGCCAGAAGAAGAATAGTAACGGAACCCGCACCGATACCTGGAAAATGGATTTGCCTCATGCTCCCTACCTTATGATGATGGTTGTCGGAGAATATTCCGTCATTAAGGACAGCTACAAAGGAAAGGAAGTAAGTTATTATGTGGAAAAGGAATATGCTCCTGTTGCAAGGAAGATATTCGGTCTGACTCCCGAAATGATCGCTTACTTCTCTAAGATAACCGGAATTGATTATCCCTGGCCAAAATATGCACAGATTACTGGCAGGGATTTCATAGCCGGTGCTATGGAAAACACAACTGCCACGTTGCATGGTGACATATATGTCCAAAGAGATGCCAGGCAGCTGATTGATCGGAATGATGGGGAACTGAACATTGCACATGAACTCTTTCATCAGTGGTTTGGAGATTATGTAACAACTGAAAGCTGGAGTAACACTACGGTGAACGAATCGTTTGCTGACTATAGTGAAACTTTGTGGGACGAATATAAATATGGTAAAGATGCCGGCGACGAGCATAATTATAATGGTATGCAGGATTATCTGAGCTTTGGAGACGGAAAAAGGGACCTGGTTCGTTTTTACTATAAAGACCAGATTGACATGTTCGATCTGATAAGTTATCAGAAAGGAGGAAGAATTCTGAATATGCTCAGGAACTATGTCGGTGACAGTGCGTTCTTCAAATCGTTGAATCTTTTTCTTACAACAAAAAAATTCCAGTCGGCCGAAGCACAGGATATACGGCTCGCTTTCGAGGAAGTTACCGGGCAGGACCTGAACTGGTTCTGGAACCAATGGTACTTTGGCAGCGGACATCCAAAACTTGATATCAGCTATGATTATGATGCAGCAGGTAAAACTGCTAAAGTATTTATAAAACAAAACCAGCCGGATAAGATTTTCAGGTTTCCCATTGCAGTGGATGTTTATCAGGGAGGTGAAAAGAAGCGTTATAAAGTATGGGTTGATAAAACTACAGACACTCTCTCTTTCCCTGCATCTTCAAAACCAGATCTTATAAACGTAGATGGAGATAAAATCCTGCTCTGCGAAAAAACCGATCATAAAACACTCGATAATTGTATTTTTCAGTATCATAATGCGGGCTTGTATGTTGACAGAAGAGAGGCAATTGAATTTGCTGCAACTAAACAGAATGATGATCCAAAAGCCTTGGATTTATTGAAAACTGCATTGAAAGACAGGTTCCCGGGATTAATAGTTTATACAATACTAAAACTAAACATTGAAAATGAGTCTGTTAAAAATGATGTTGAATCACTTTTGGTTAATCTGGCAAAGAACGATCCGAAGTCATTGGTACGGGCTGCAGCAATTGAAGCGCTCGGGAAATATAAGAAAGAGACCTATAAGCAATTATTTTTGAAATCAATAAATGATTCTTCCTATTCGGTGTCAGGTAATGCATTGCTCGCTTTGGGTTCAATTGACAGTGCCGCAGCTCTTAAACAGGCAATACTAATATCATCTCAGCCAGCCAAAGGAACTCTTTTCAAAGCAATCAACCTCTCTCTTTTTAAGTATTCCGGTGAAAGTGAATTTAATATGCTTTCTGCACGATTCGAAAACCTCCCATCATGGAATGAAAAATTCGATGCGGCTTACTATTTCTCAGATTTTTTGAAACGGGTTAACAATACTTCTGATTTCAGGAAGGGAATAGATTTGATGGTGAACATCCGGGATTCTATCCCTGAAAATCGTAAAGATGATATATCATTTATAAATTCATTTTTTCTGGGCAGCATAGCCACGAACAAGCAATCATCAGGCTTGACTGAACAGGCTGAGTATGTAAATTCAAAACTGCCCGCTGCAAAGAATGGGACTGCTTATAACGTTCCAATGGAAACCCTGCTGAAATATCCCGGTGAATATATTTTTAACGATTTGACAATCAAAATCATTCTGAAAGAAGGTAAAACCCTGAACTTTATTGTTGCCAATTCACCTGCTGTGGAATTGGTCCCGGTTTCTAAAAATAAATTTACAATTAAATTCATGGAGGATCAGGCTATGGAATTTATCTGTAATGAAAAAAATGAAGTAACTGCACTGCAATTATTATTCCCCGGGGGACAGATTAATGCTACAAGAAAGAAATGAGAATTGACTAATCGTTAAGATTAAATATTAACAACGATTTAATATAATGAATATGAGAAAGGTAGCTCTGAGAATTGTTTTTGTTTTTTATAAATCTGGCCTCTCGGTGAAACTCTTCTTAATGTGGCCTTTGTCCCATCATATTGAAAAGTCATCCTGAAAAGACCTCTTCGAATTCGATATATATCCTCTACTCCTTTTAGTTTCGTACAGTCGTGAACTTCCCCAGGCACATTTGCAGCTTGAAATCCGGAAAGCTGCAAATGAGCCTTGATCCCAAGCTTTAATTTGTAATTACCATATTAAGGGTTGTATCAATTTAATTACACTTGAGTTTCAAATCTGGATCAGCAACCTAACAATGGATCCTGTTTCATTTTGGCTATGCTGCAGGGATATAAATATCAAATCGTGCGCCTTTGTCTAATTCGCTTGTTGCTATGATGATACCATTGTGATTCTCTACTATTTTTTTTACAATGGCAAGCCCGATGCCTGTACCAATAATGAAAAAAAGCTATCAGTAGAACTTACTCAGGTCCCCGGTACTGCAAATACTAAGATCTTCGAGATGGATTATTCAGCCGAGATCCCGGTTGTTACACTCATAGATTTAAGACCGGTTGGATATAATGTTTTCGGAGATAGCACACAATTAAATATCGGTGAGCAGAAGTACCAGGGAAACATGTTTGAAAATTTGATATCTTTGGTTAAGCTTGAAAACGTTACCAATAAATAATCAGTATAAGAAATAAGATGGCATTCGTTCTCTATCCTTTCATCAGACAGGATTGTATTGTAGACAATGACTTTCACATCAACAGGAGAAAAAGGAATCTCTCCGGTTTCTGAGAATGCCATCTTTTTTTAATTTTCCCTGATTTATATTCCGTTCGTCCTGCAATGTTTGTTTACTTAGCCCAAATATTCAAAATCAGAAAGATTAATTTTACAATTCTCGAATAGATTGCAATGACATAACGCAGGAAGAAGGCAACATCCTTTCAGAAACAAAAAATTGCGAAGGCTCAGCAGAGAAATGAGTTCATACGCAAATTAAAAATTGTCATCAATACTATAATTGGTAAAGATGGACCTGTAGATTTATCACAAACACTCCTTGAGAAGCTCTACAATTCCCGGTTGCATTCGTTTAAAGTAGTTGTCCCCGATCAATACACTGTACCTTCAGAAATAATAAACTATACGCGGCAAATAATATCAATGTGGCTGAAAAACAGGGTTGTGGTAGTAATTCCCAACAAATTAGAAGTTTCTATAGAAGAGTTTTATGTAGTAGTCCTGACAGTGGCAACAAATATGCCCCACTTCCTGAATGATAAAATTTCTTCACAACACCAGTTAAAAAAGAAA
>DATCHE010000130.1:0-47910 GCA_036508535.1 Bacteroidales bacterium
GGCCTGTTCCATAAATCAACCACCCCGGCCGGGAAATGAACATTTGTAAAAAATGAGATAATCAGCTATCCCGGCCACCCCTCCTTCAAAAAGGAGGGGAAATTTCGTTACTCTGTAATTACGATTATACTCTTAGGTTGATGGCTATGGGGATGGGGGTGAGTTGAGCTGGTCCAAAAAAGATGTGTATAAAGGGTAGTCCTTCAAAAGGAGGGGAAACTTTTTCTAATCCCTGTAATTCAATACTACCCTTGGGTTGACGGCTATATCCCCCCTGGGGGAAGGTCGGGTTAGGGGTGTAACATCAAAAATATCAGCTAATTATCAAGGATGAAACCCGGCTACTTAATCGCCTCAATATTATACGGTGTTTTCTGATATACAAAATAATTAAGCCAGTTTACAAACAACATATTGGCCTGTGAACGCCAGCGGACGAAAGGAGGATTATTTGGGTTATCGTCAACGTAATAGTTTTTGGGCATCTCAATAGGAAGCTTTTTTTCCAGATCTCTTTTATATTCTATATCTAGGGTATCGGGCGAATATTCTGAGTGGCCTGTGAGAAAAAATTCACGTCCATTTTTTGATGCAACCATATATACACCTGACTCTTTCGATTCAGATAATATAGTCAGCTCCGGGACTTTCAGTATATCTTCCCTCCTGATTTCGGTATGACGACTGTGAGGAACATAGAAAACGTCATCAAATCCTCTCAATATTGGATTCATTGAGTCGTTTTTAGTATGACTGAAAACCCCGAACATCTTTTTTTCGAGAGGGTATTTTGGTATCCCATAATAATGATAAAGAGCGGCTTGTGCACCCCAGCATATAAATATTGAAGACGTGACATTGCTTTTAGCCCACGATAGAATCTCGGTAAGCTCTTTCCAGTAAGCAACCTCTTCGAATGGCATTTGTTCGACAGGTGCGCCTGTAATTATAAGCCCATCATACTTATTGTGAATAATCAGCTTAAAATTTTTATAAAAAGCCTGCATGTGTTCTTTAGGTGTATTTTTGGAAATGTGAGTGCTAAGACTTATGAAATCCAGTTCCACCTGCAAAGGTGAATTTGATAACAATCTTATGAGATCTGTCTCGGTTGTAATCTTTATTGGCATCAGGTTCAGAACAGCAATTTTCAATGGACGGATATCCTGTTTAGAAGCATGTGAAGCATCCATAACAAATATATTCTCTTTCTGCAAAACTTTTATTGCTGGCAATTTATCAGGAATATTAACTGGCATAGCTGATCAGATTTAATTATTTTCAAAGCAAAACTACCGACAAATATAAAAATAGAATCTCAGTTTTAACATAAATAAAAACACGCTGGTAATAATATTTCTTTTCATTAATTATTGGTTTATTTACACTCTAAACAACAGGATAAGATTTATGCTCAGAAAAACCTGGAAAACGCTAAAGTACTTCTTAATAATAGCCATATTATTAGTTTGTCTGCCTCATTCATTGCTTCCCGTTCAAAAAGAAGTTATAGACAAAAATGATTTCTCAAACTATGTTAAACTGAACGATAGCGAAAGGAGATTAATTGAGTTTAAAGACGATGATGAAGCACTGAAGCTTAAACTGATCCAACTTGATCTAATAAACAAAAGCAGAAAGAGATACAATGCAACTCCGGTTAAATTAGATATTCTCGCATCGAGGGTTGCAAACAAGATGTGCCAGAATGCGGCTGAGAATAGTTTTATAGGACACTGGAACACGGCCGGAGAGAATCCATATCAGAGATATGCTTTTGCGGGCGGGTATGATCATGTTTCTGAAAATGCTTTCGGTGAATGGTCGTCTGATAATTATGATGTATCAAATTCAAATATCAGTTCGATGATGAATTCAGGACATGAGAAATTCATGGCTGAAAGGTCTCCTAACGACGGACATAAAAAAACCATAATAGACAAACCTCATAATTTTGTCGGTATCGGGTATTATCTCTCCGGCAAGCAGTTCAGATACTATGAGGAATTCATTGACAGGTATCTGGAATTTGAGAATATCCCTTCTGAACTAAAAGTTGACGAGCCAGGCAGTATCACTGTCAAAACCAACGATAATAACTTTTTATACTTTCTGATTATCTACTATGAGAAATTTCCACAGCCACTGTTACCTGCCCAGATAAGCAAAAAAGGAAGTTATGCGGATTTTACAGATGATGAATTTAAAAACATTACAGCATGGGATCTTTCGCGATACAGGAACGGCACAACATATAAGATACCCGTGAAATTTCCGAAAGATGGTTTGTATTATATTCAAATATATCAGGACATGAAAGAGATGACAAAGGCCGGTTCACTGAATACCAAAGGAAAAACACCGGTTAGCGGTATTGTCATTAAGGTGGTAAAATAGGTGCTGGGTGCTGGGTGCTGGGACCTAGAACCTAGGACCTGGGACCAATGATCAAATAAGTAATACTCAGCGAGATAGAAATTATTCCCAAATTATTTCCCGTATTACTATGATATTTGGAAAAACAGTGATACTTTTGCGACTCTTTAAAAGTAATGACCGGGGTGTGGCGCAGTTGGTAGCGTATCTGGTTTGGGACCAGAGGGTCGTCAGTTCGAGCCTGGCCACCCCGACAAAAAAAAGAGCTCTTCTGCAATTGCTGAAGAGCTCTTTTACTTTTTAGGTATTTCTAGTTACCCCGACGATTATTGCCTTTCCCTTTATTATTGTTGTTACCATTATTGTCTTTCTGCCATCTTCCTTTCGACCATGATTTGCCTTTTGGCGTTTGTTGCCAATAACCTGTCCTATAAGACTGGTTTGGCCTTGGGCTATCCCAATAACCATGCTGCTGCACATAAGTATGAGTTTGAATGCTCCAGTTCCAATCTCCATCAATCCAGATAGATGTTGTGTTTGGAGGCGCAGGCCTGGAATACTCTACGTAAGCCGGTTCAGAGGCAACATAACCCATTAAGCAGGAGTTGAGAGAAATTGCTACGACTGCTAAACTAATAATTAAGATGATTTTTTTCATTTTTTTACTTATTTATAAAAGATTAAATATTCATGATTTCTAAATTTTAAAACTATGTCAATTCTAAAATGGTCTCACAAGTGTACTTGCGTCAAGAAGTATTACAAGTCAAAGGTCAATACTTCTTAAATGGCAAGTGTTACACAACTATTTTATTAAGTTACATGATTCACATATGAAACGACACACGGCACACGACTCACGACGAACGAGGCACGACACCCAAGGCACGACGAACGACGAACGGAGAAGAAAATAAAGGGTGAAAGGATGAGGGGATGATATACCAGGATTTATTCTGAGTAACCAACCTGGTATTTATCAAGACCAACAGTTTCTTCGAAGGCGTTTATAAATCGCATAGAAAAGTCGGAATAATCCTCCTTGTCGAGATAATTACCTGTTTCTTCAGGTTCTGCTGGAAGGTCATCAAAATAATTATCTTCAATTGATTTTGATTTTTTTGATTTTGAAAAATCGACCCGCTCACCATCAATCCTGTTATAGAAGTGCCAGCCATTTTTCTTGTGAGTCTTAAGAATTTCAGCACCGAAGATGTCATGAATCAGTAATGAAATATCTATATCCTGACCGTTTATAGGTTTCTTATTTTTAAATTCAAGACTTTTAACTGGTTCCTGACTGCGCCTTAGTGCTTCCTGCACTTCAATTTTGTTTAACATGATTATTTTTCATTAAGTGTTTGTAGATTTCTTAAAAACATCAAGATTTCAACAGAATAAATTTACGCCTATAGAAAAGATAATGTGTTACATAACTTTTGGAAAAAGTTGTAATATTCACATGTTTTTGACGGCATACCGGTACAAAGGGAAGAAATAGGAGGCAGAGACGCAAGATTTTGCGTCTCTGTAAATCACATACCGTGATTCCGATGGCGCCGATTTGCCTGCGGCGAGCTCTCTTCGGTCGGTTGTAATCGGGGCCAGAGATGAAGCACGAATTGCAAATGGCACGGATTGCAAATCCGCGCCAGCATAAAAACCGTAGAGACGCGATGCATTACGTCTCTACCTACGAAACAATCGGTTATTTTATGAATTCAATAAATTTGAAATATCTACTAATGATAACAGACATTTCTGGTCATCGCCGGTAACTATTCCTTCAATATAAACAAGGCATAATGGTTTATAGTCGTAACTTAGTGTCACTTTGCAGGATTCCTTAGAATTACTTGTATATAATTTTATTAAGAATTTATCAAATATAGACTTTGAACCATTAGATACGTATATCTTAAAGTTTTTGTTTTCAAGAGCAACCCGCTTTTCTCCAAGCATCTCAGCGCCAGTGAAGTTTAAATCGCAGATTGTCCCATCACTTTCGAGGGTGAAATAGCCCATTGGGGCAAAATCGTACAACATGGTGTATTTCTTGAGTGCTTTTTCGGCTGTTTCATATACCTGCTGTAACTCTTCATTTTGCATTTCCAACTCAATCTGGTGCACCTGAAGTTCATGGAGAAGCTTTTTGGAATCAGCCTCTTCAACTGATATGTCAACTTTTTTTTGCTTCTCTTTAAGTTGTTCTTCGGCTCTTTTGCGAAGTATCTGGGTAATTGTAAAATCCTGTTTACTCATTACTTATTTTTTTTGAGACAATAATATTCCGGTTGGTATTTTATAATTGTTGAGAAGTATATTTACTGACCATTCAACCACAGACATTTTGCCGTCAGCAGTAATTACCTTCATTGCTATATTTCCATCCAACATTTTTTCAAGTAGAGTATTCAATTCCTTTTGAATCTTTTTTTGTCCGTTCTCAGGAATAAACATCTGGATAAAATGTTGGTCCAATAACACTTTACGACTTTTTCCAAATAATCTTTCTGCCTCAGGATTAAACTCCTGTATTTTCCCTTCTGTTGATAATTTAATTACTGCACCGGAATACGAATTAAAGAGCGATCTGTTCATCTGCTCTGATTCCAGTAGTTTTAATTCCACCTGTTTGAGATCAGAAAGGTTTATGAATGTTATAACAAGACCATCAATTCTGTCATCGTAAGTGCGGTATGGCATTATTCGAATTGAGAACCACCGGTCGTCTCTGGCAGGTATTTGTTTTTGAATAAATACAAGTGTTCTTAATACTTCCATTGCATCATCTGCAAGTTCGGGGTATTTGAGTTCTGTAACCAGGTCGGTGAATGGACGGCCAACGTCGCCTTTTATCAGTTTAAAGATCTTTGTTGCCTGATTTGTATAGCGCCTGATATTTAAATCTTTGTCGAGAAATAAAGTAGCAATATCGGTGCTGTTCAGAAGATTTTTCATATCATTATTGACACGTGAGAAATCCTCTACCTTCGACTGCAACTCAGCATTCACCGTTTGAAGTTCTTCATTAAGGCTTTGCATTTCCTCTTTCGATGTTGTAAGTTCTTCGTTGGCTGACTGCAGTTCTTCATTAGTAGATTGTAATTCCTCATTTGTTGACTTCAGTTCTTCCTGCGAAGTCTGCATTTCTTCAAGTGTGCTCTGCATCTCTTCACGTGCATGCTGCAATTCATTCTCGAGCTCCAGTTGTTTTACACTTTCAAATGTTTTTTTCCCTTTTTTCGTTCGTCTGTCAATATCCGAAACATCAGGCAAATCATTAAACACAATTATTACGAAACCATTTAAAGGTTGAGGTTTTTCAATCCACTGGATGGTAATGTTTAAAGTTTGTGAAATATCATTACTTCCGACTTTGATGTTATGCAAAATCACAGGCTCTTTTTTCAATACTGCCATACGAAAAGCGCTGGGAAACTCGGAACGCAATCCTTCGCGTAACATAGCAAAAATATTCATGTTTGCTTTACCAACTGCCGGCTCAAGATATTTGCCTGTCGGGCCACTTATGTAAATTATATCACCATTCTCGTTTACCAGAACTCCGGCAGGCGAAAAATGCTGCAGCAGAAACTTATCAGTCTGTGTCTGGATATTCGGGGTTAGTATAGCAGGAATTTCTTTTTCAGAACCTATTTGTCTGGCTCTTGAAAATGAAGATGGAAAATCAATTAATTCGGAATTTAAATTTGTTACAGAGCGTTTGAATATTTTTAGTTTAGAGTCGACAGTTGTAAAAAGAGCGCTCTGAGACCCAAGTGTTTCGGCACTGCCCAATATCATATATCCCTCAGGATTAATACTATAGTAAAAAAGTCCAAAGATTTTCCTTTGTAATTCCTGATCCATATAAATCAGCAGGTTTCTACAGGAAAGCAGATCGATCTTGGTAAAAGGAGGATGCATTATAATGTTGTGATTAGCAAACACTACCATCTCCCTGATTTCTGTATTAACACGATAGCCATCATCTGTTTTCACAAAAAAGCGATTCAGGCGACCAGTAGATACATCGGCAGCAATATTTGCAGGGAATACAGCCTTTCTGGCAGTTTCAATTGCTTCATTATCGAGATCAGTAGCAAAAATCTGTAATGAGATTCCGGAGTGTGGATAACTCTTTTCAATTATCTCTTTGAATACAATAGCCAGAGTATATGCTTCTTCACCTGTTGAACATCCCGGTACCCACGCCCTTAATACTGAACCTTCCTCAAGGTTTTTAACTAAATTTGGGATAACGGTTTCTTTCACCTTTTCCCACACCGTGGCATCACGAAAAAAATTAGTAACGCCTATCATTAGTTCCTTAAAGAGAATTGTCGCTTCTTTTGGATTTTCCTGAAGAAAGTGGACATATGAAGATATCTTGTCAATTTTGTGAACCCCCATGCGCCTTTCAATACGACGATAAACTGTATTTTTCTTATATAATGAAAAGTCATTGCCGGTATAAGTCCGAAGCAGAATAATTATCTTTTCAAGAGAGCTCTTATCCTTACTAATATCTGTTTCAATGTTTGTCTTAGCTATTGGAATATGTTTTAATAAATCAAGTATCATTATAGGCAACTGATTAGCAGGTGCCACAATATCAACAACAACGGAATCCATTGCATTTCGCGGCATGCTATCGTATTTTGCAGTAGAAGGCTCCTGAACCAATACTATTCCGTTTTTTTCTTTTATTGCCTGAAGTCCGATGGTACCATCAGATCCCATTCCTGAAAGAATAACTCCAATACTATTCTCCATCTGATCATCCGCAAGAGAGCGCATAAAGAAATCAATAGGAAGACGCAATCCTCTTGCTTCAATTGGCTCGAACAGATGAAGTACTCCTTTTAATATCGACATGCTTGTGTTTGGTGGGATAACATAGACACAATCCTGCCTGATAGCCATACGGTCTTTCACCTGAAAAACCTTCATCCTGGTGACACGCTGAAGTAACTCGGGTAACATACCTTTTTGGGTAGGATCCAAATGCTGTATTACAACATATGCCAGCCCGCTTTTTTCGGATACATTTCCAAGAAACTGCTCCAATGCTTCAAGTCCGCCTGCCGATGCACCAATACAAACTATCGGAAACTTACTTTTAATTATTTCAGAAACCTTCCTTTTTGCTGTTAATTTTGAATTTGGTTTAGCTAAGCTCAATGGGAAGTGTCTTAAATAGTTTTAAAAAAATTAGAAGCAACCAAGTTACAACTATTTCTCAAAAAATTATAACGGACGATTCAGGAATTCTGCTTTTTAGCAAGCTCACGGGCCTGACCAACCCAGTTATCCTTCTCAATGCGGCCAGGTATCAGCTCGAGTACTTCGGTAATCGTTTCTATATCTGAATGTGAAAGTTTACTTATCTGGCTAAAAGTATATATGTCGAGAGTGTTCAATCGTTCCTCAACCCAAAGACCAAGTCCGTCTATAAGTGTCAGATTATTAGCCTCATATTTCTGAGCAACCCCTAGTCTGTCGTAGTAAATTTTATCCTTTCTTTCTCTTATCCTTTTAAGGAGCTCTACTTTATTGCCTGCTATCCTTAAAAGTTCTTTGGCCTGATGAATCCATTCGTCTCTTTCAATTCGACCGGGGAAGTATTCAATTGCCTCAGTAACATCATGAACATCCTCTTTTGTAAAATTACTGATTTGGCGAAATGTGTAAATATCCAAAACGTTAAGTTTTTCCTGTATCCAGCCTCCAATACCACTTATTCTTGTCAGGTCATCAGCATTTTCTTTTTTCGCAGTCCCGATCCTGTCATAGAAAATGCTTGCCTTCCTTTCACTTATCCTTTTCAAAAGCGCGGTTTGATTTTCTGCGTCATGAACCAGTTCTTTGGCCTGGGCAACCCATTCGTCTCTTTCAATCCTTCCTGCGAAGTAAATAATAGCTACATTCATTGATTCAATATCCTTTGCAGTAAATTTGCTAATCTGCATGAATGTATAAATATCTACCGCATGTAACCTCTTCTCGATAAACGGGCCAATTCCGCTGATCATTTTAAGATCGTCCTTTTCTTCCGGTTTAGCAGTTCCGAAACTCTTGTAATCCAGAAAGTGTCTTCGTTCTGCGATTTTAGCCAGAGTAAGTTGTTCAATAATTTCATCCTTCTCGCTGATAGTTGTTTTCAGATTAAATACATCTGCATCAAGGTTTACAATACGATTATTCAATTCATGTTTATCAGATTCAACGGCTTCAAGTTTTCTTTCATAAACAGATTTATAGAAAAGCCATGCTGTTATATATCCAATTATGGCTGAACCTAATAGCATAGTTATTATTTCAATAGTTGCCACACTTTTTGATTGTACCAAAAGAATTACTAAAGTATTCATGATTTTATGGTTTTATAGTTATTACTGCTCTTCTGTTTTTTGTTCTTCCTGCAATTGAATTATTGTCATCTGCCGGTTCCTTTTCGCCTTTGGACTGTATGCTAATCTTTTCCGGAGACATGCCTTTACTTTCGAAAAAATTCTGAACACTTTTGGCCCGACGGTAACCCAGAGCCAGATTATACTCATCAGAACCAATTGCATCTGTATAGCCAATGATGTTCAGGCGGGCCGTTGTGTTATTAAACATATACGCCATTGATTCTTCAAAATACCTTACTGACTCCGAATTGGAACCGATTTCAGATTTATCAAATGCAAAGTAGATTGACAGGGTTTCAGGCTTTAATGCCTGCTTTTGCACCAAAGTCTTTGATATACTATCAACAGGACTAACATCAACATGGATAGCATCAATAACTGCAGCTGGTATTGGTTCTAATTCATAACACAATCCTTTTATCTTACATACATAAATATAAGTTGAAAGTGTTGACCATGTGAAAAACACAATAAATCCGACAATCAAAATTTTCATTGTTATAATTTTAAAATGAAGTTCGATTTTACGGTATAAATGTACTGGCACACAACAGGATATTTGTTACATAACTTTTATTAATATTTACATTATTCACATGTTTTTAAACGACTCACGGTGAACGACGCACGACGTGTGTCGTCCCAGGTGTGAATCATGTAATCTTTTTCAAGAGTTGTGTAACATTTCATGGGCGGGTTGAGCCTAATTTCGCTGAAGAAAAATTCCTGAATATTTAAAGTAAATCACTTTTATGAAATCTTTAAACATTAAATAAATACTTCCATTATGACAAAGTTGAAAATGAGTTTGGTTATGATATTAAGTGCAGCCTTGATTTTATCGGGATGCGCATCGTGGAACAAAACACAAAAAGGCGCTGTTGTCGGAACTGCAGCCGGTGGTGGAATGGGAGCCATAATCGGGAAAGTATCAGGTAATACTGCCCTGGGCGCTATTATCGGAGCTGCTGTTGGAGGTGCTACCGGTGCCGTAATCGGACACAAGATGGACAAGCAGGCAGAAGCTATAAAGAATACCGTTCCCGATGCAAAGGTGGAACGTGTAGGTGAAGGCATAGTTGTGGAATTCAGCAGTAACATCCTATTTGGATTTGACAAATCTCTTTTATCGTTTGATGCAAAAGCAAATCTCGATAAACTTGTTACAGTTTTAAATGAATATAAAGACACGGATATTGAATTGCAGGGACATACAGATAACAAAGGCAGTGAATCGTATAATCAGAACCTTTCTGAGAAAAGAGCTCAAACCGTATCCGGTTATCTGACTGCGAAAGGAATTAGCTCAGGCAGATTAAATATTAAAGGGTTCGGCGAGTCAGCTCCCAAATATGATAATGATACAGAATCTGGTCGAACTCAAAACAGGAGAGTTGAATTTCTGATTACCGCTAATGAAAAGATGAAGAGTGAGGCGGCGGGGGAGTGAGGAGTGAGGAGTGAGGAGTGAGTGAACTTGGTTAAATACTCCGGTCTTCCGTCTTCCGTCTTCCGTCTTCTGACTTAAAACTAAATGATTACAAATAAACATAATTAACAAACTAAACTATGAGATCAAAATTAATTTCTTTAGCATTAGTACTGGTGCTCGCAGCTCCTCTGGCCATTGCACAGAGTACCGATAAAGGTAAAACCTCTTTTGCTATTCTGGGAGGGGTAAACTTTCAGAACCTGACAGGAAAAGACAATAATGGTGATAAACTTGCAAATGATATGCTCGTAGGATTTCATGCGGGCATGAACATTCAAATACCCATTGCACCACAGTTTTATTTTCAGCCGGGTCTATTATTTTCAACAAAGGGAGCAAAAAACAGTTATGGCTCTTTAACCGGAACGTACAAACTTTCTTATATTGAACTACCGCTTAATCTGGTTTATAAAGGAGATGTAGGTGATGGTTTTGTAATGCTTGGTTTTGGACCATATCTCGGTTTTGGTATAGGTGGAAAGTCATCTATCATCAACGAGTCTACAACTTATGAAAAAGATATTGTATTCAAAAGTACAGTAGAGTCAGGCGACGATTTATTTACAGCCTATTTCAAAGCATTTGATGCAGGAGCCAATATTTTTGCCGGATTTGAAATGGGTGGAGGATTGTTTATTCAGTTAAATGCACAGCTTGGACTGGTGAAGATTAATCCTGCAGATAACAGGATTATACAAGTTTATAGTGACAAATTATCAATAAAGAATACAGGATTCGGACTTTCATTAGGTTACAGGTTCTAGGTGCCTGGGTGCTGGGTTAGTAACAGAGGCGGTTTTTCTTATTTAACATAATGAAACTTAAGGAGACAATGAGACAGTTCTATAACCGAATTCCCAATATAGTGATATCATCAGTTTGAACAGAATCTTTCATCCATTCAATAAGCTTTTTCTCCAGTATTTCTTTCTGTTGTAACATTGGCAATGTGTGTATTTCCTGGAGTGTTAAATAAAAATGGGCAGATAAATATTTTTTATCAAACTCGCCACCAAACTGATCCTTATATCCATCAGAAAAAAGATAAAAAACATCTCCCTCTTTTACATCAATTTCATTAAGAGTAAATGGAAGAAGTTTAGTATTTTCACCGCAAACAGAAAAACGATCGGCTTTTATTATCGCCACTTTGCCATCGCGGCAATAAACAAGATTATTCATACCACCAGTATATTGGATTTTTCTTTTCTGCTGATCAAGAACGCATAAAACTATATCCATTCCATCTGAGGTGGGCATATCTTTTCTGCCTTGCTGAAGTGAAAGAATAACTCTTTCTCGCAGAATGTTTACTATGATATTTGATTCGGTGTTTCCCTGAATTTTAACTATTGAATTTAGTAATGTAATGCCAAGGAAACTCATAAATGCTCCAGGTACTCCATGCCCGGTACAATCCGCTACGGTAAAAATAATTTTATTATCTTTCTCTGCCAGCCAGTAAAAGTCGCCGCTTACAATGTCCTTTGGTTTGCTAAGGATAAAATTTTCAGGTAATAATTCATTTATGAGTTCAAGAGGAGGTAAAATAGAATTTTGAATATGACTTGCATACCTTATACTTGAAGTGATACTGTAATTTTTTTCATCAATCAGATCACGTTGCAATTCAATTTCATTTTTTTGCAGTTGGATTTCATAAGTTCTTTCCCGTACTTTTTCTTCAAGTATTTTTTTCTCAGCCAGAAATCTGTATTCGCGTCTTTTAATATACAGGAAAACAATTGTCATTAAAAGCAACACCTGGATAGCATAGAACCACCATATTTTCCAGATTGATTTTTTTATCAAAATATTTATAATCAGCGGATTATCAGATACAGCGCCATCACCGCTTGATGAGTTCAGAACAAATAAATACTCTCCATCTGTCAAATTATAAGTTACGCTTGTATTTTTTGTAATATCAGACCAGCGGTCATACCCTTCAAGGTTGTACTGATAGGTAACAAGTGTTGGTTCCTTTAAACTGATACCTATAAAATCAATCCTTATCTTATAGCTCCCCGGAGATAACACTATCTTTCCAGTAAAATCAAGTAGTTCATCATTTATTTTAACCGAAGTGATTCCTAAAACAGGTGGCAGAAACCGACGTGGCTCCATCGATAGATCATAAGTAACAAGTCCTTTATCCGATCCAAACAATAGTTTACCATTTCGATCTTTAACAACTGAATTAGGATTAAACTGGTAAATATCTGTTATATTTTCGATATTCTGAACAGGTTTTACCGAAAAATCGGACGTTCTGATCCTGCTTAATCCACCTTTGTGACCAACCCATATATTTTTCTGATCGTCACTAATTATCGAATAACAATAATTTGATAAAAGACCTTCTTTAACAGTTATATTTACGATAGAGTCAGAGGCAATCATAAAAACACCATTTCCATTTGACCCAACCCAGATTATTGAATCAGAATCTTCTGTTACCGGACCAAGTGTTGATACTCTGGTAATTGAATTTAAGGGTATCTTAATAACCTTCCCACCCTGAATATACGAAAGAGTATTACTGCGGGTTGTTACCCAGAGCTTCCCTGTTCTGTCGATATATAAACCGTTGATATAGTTATGAGGTAACCCACCCTGATTTATATTATATCTTGCTATTGATCCGGAAGCAGAATTAATATTGCTAAGTCCTTTTTTTGTTCCCACCCAAATCTGGTTACCTTTTCCTGTTATAACTGTAACTGAGTTCTCAAGTGATCCTTCGGCTAGCGGATATTTATGAATTGTTTCATTCGCATTATCAAGCCTGAACAGACCATTATTATTTGTCCCTATCCAAAGTACTTTTCCATCGGGAGAATAAACAGAAGTAACTGTATCTTTTGGGAAACCATTGCTGTTACCATAAAACTTAACAATTTCCCCGGTGATCAAATCTGTCTTTATCAGACCTTTCTCAGTTCCGATCCATTTGTTTTCAGGAGTAAATAATATTGAGAAAATATCATTCCCATAAATAGCTTTATCAAAAGAAGTGACAGAAAAAGTTTTGTAAGTAATCTGGGTTAAACCCTGACCATAATTACCGCTCCATATTGTTCCTTCGCGGTCCTCAAAAATCGATTTCACATTATTCGTAGTAAATCCGTTTGCAATATTTAAATCATTGTTTTTAGTAAACAACCCGGAGGCAGAATGGCTCAATTTCGAGAGCCCTGTACCGAATGAACCTACCCATAAATCTGCCTGACTGTCTTCTAATATATCCTGAACGCCTGAAAAGTCAATATTCTGATCCGCAGTTATTCTTGAAACCGAAATCAGATTCTGTTCATTATTGAGCTGAAATAAACCTTCATTTTCAGTTGCAACATAAAATCCGGGGTTGCTTTTCATTTTCCTGATGCACGTTATTTTGGATTCCGGAATTTCCGGTACCGGCCCTATTAATTCAAGTACACCTGTCTCTTTAATTTTGCAGTATAATAAGCCGGTATTTGTTCCTATCAGTAAATCACTATCATTTATAAAACTAAAAGTAACTATTAGTAAATTTTCGTTAATGAAACTGTATTTTACTGCACCTGTATCATTACCTAATTTCAGCAAGCCATCTGAATATGTACTGGCCCATATCGAACCATCCGGACTTTCTGCAAAATTTGTTATCTTGCTTAAATCAGGTTGTCTGACGCTGACAGGCTGAAACTTTTTACCATTATAAAAAGTTATTCTTCCATTCTCATGGCCAAACCATAAATTTTCCCCACGAACAATGCTGCAGGTTATAGAGTTGTCGGCCAAGGAGTCGTTGGTGGTGTAGTTTACAAATGAAAATCCATTGTATTTTGATAAACCGATTCCTGTGCCAATCCACAGATAACCCTTATCATCCTGGACCATGGAATAGACATAAGGCTCAGGCAATCCATCTTCTGAATTGAAATTCCGGAAATTATAGCTCTGAGAAAAAGCCTGGCTGCCTAAAACAAGAAATAAGAAAATAAGAGTAAGCTTTAACCCACTTCCCCACCGATAGCTATGTATTTCTTCAGAATTCATGTAACGTTTTTAAACTAATCCTTTTATTCGTTTTTTGTCAAATTATCCCCTTCCCAACCTTCCTGATTGCTGTTGATCCCGTTCACAACCTTTCTCTTGAGCCCGACGACCCTCTTCCCGGCCTTCTTTCTGATCCTATCGACCACCAATCTCAACCTTCTTTTTGACTCCATAAACCCCTATCCCAACCTTCCCCCAGGGGGGAAGGAGAAGTGTATTTCGCAGATTAATAGATAGTAATAGAAACCACTATTTTTATTATATGATGGAACCTTATTACTTTGCACCCTTGGGGGAAGGCCGGGACAGGGGTATTTGGATATAAATAGAAAGCCTTGGAAGAAGGTTGGGATAGGGGTCTCTGAGCTCATTTCATCCTGATTTTTGGAGAGTAAACAGGAACCCCTCCTATAGGTACAACGAAGAATGGAAGTGAAATCCCGTACTGGTTTCTGACAGCCACAACCACATTATTGTTTTTAACCTGAATAGTCTGATTCTTAATAAACTGAATCTCAATAGTTGAATTCTTTTCTTCTTCCACTATCGGGAATTTTTGTATTGCCCAATTGTTATCTCCTGAGACTTCGCATAAGATGCCATTTTTTGCAACTGAAAATATCCTGATCAAACCATCATTATCCCAGTCAAAATTTGAGACTTCTATAGAAATTGTTTTGTCATCTGCATAAGGATAAATCTGACTTACCTGTTTCTGATTATCAGGTAGTCTGAAATGATACTTATATGTAAATAAATTTCCTCCTTCAACCGGAATATTTTCAGTAGGACTGACAGATAAAAAGTATTTATATAAATTCCCATCGTTGCCGGAAATGCCCTCGGCAATAATCTTTATCACACGTCCCCCGAGCTTTTCAACATACTCGCCTTCAGTTGGATTAAAAGGGCCGAAGGTGTACCACTTTCTATCGTATTTTGGATCAACCCCAAAGGATTTTGATGCTAATAAATATCCACTTCTGTAATTTCCCGTCGGGTGAATACTCTGGGTTGCAGTATCTGACCAGCATCCTTTTCCTGCATAAACTGAGAAGTTTGTAATTGTATTAAAGACTCCTTTTGCCTCATCAAGTTCTCCTCCGGTATCAGGATCATAAACCCGGATATAGACAGGAGCAGTTTGCGATGAAGGAATAACACAAAAGAAGATCTGAAGAAAATCATCATCGCCCCATGAAGAGACTGCTCCGCCTCCAAATGTCACGAGATACTGTATATTTTCTTCAACAGCAGGAGCAGACTGTGAAAATGCAGGCATCCCAATCTGAAGAATAA
The DNA here is from genome assembly GCA_036508535.1 of Bacteroidales bacterium. Classification (GTDB taxonomy): domain Bacteria; phylum Bacteroidota; class Bacteroidia; order Bacteroidales; family VadinHA17; genus LD21. Next base: position 15,631 of record DATCHE010000130.1, read on the forward strand.
ATAATATGATCCAACCAATTTTTTTCATATCAATTTACTTGAATTTTTTTCATAACACATTTCTTTTGAACAATACCAAGGCTATCTTTTGCTATCAATAAACCCAATTTGACTAGATATTCTCCTTTCTTGAATGTTGTATTCATTTGTGGGCCACCTTGTTTAAATCCATCTCCGAAGTTCCATAAATAGTCTGTGATAGTTAAACCTTTAAGGTCAGTTGTTACACCTTCAAAGAATATAGGTTTTCCCACCTTTAAATCATCAGATGATTTAATATAAGCTTGTTCAATTTTTTTAAGTTCTACTTTATATTCAGCCTTTCCTGTAATTAATTTGCCTGTAAGGTCATCAGTAATACTTAACTTAACCACATAATTTCCAGGACCCGGAAAGCAGTGCTTCACTTCTTTACCAGGATGTTTCACACTATCCCCAAACTCCCATTGATATGTAACCTGAATAGTATCTAAAGACTTATATTTTTCATCATAGAAAGTAAAACAGTAATTATTCTCCTTAACGGTGTCACAATTAATAAAATCAACCGGCGCTGAACTGAAACTGAAAATATCATCGGTTTTCCTCCTGTTTGAAGAAAAATATCCGTTCTCAAACGTTGAATCGGTAACAATGCCGAAATCATCAAATGGTGAATTTATTGCTGAATCGAGGTGAACAGGAAGTATCCATTGTTCGTTTATCTGTTGCGAATAATACAGATCCTTCCCTCCAAAACCCTTATGCCCGTCGGATGCAAAATATAGCTTATTATAATTTTCTGCAAACGGGAATGATTCATTTTTTTGTGTGTTAATTACGGGACCCAGATTGACAGGTTCGTCCCATGCGTCATTTTTTCGGACACAGTAATACAAATCCATTCCGCCGATTCCACCCGGCATATCAGACGAAAAGTAAATTCTTTTTCCGTCAGGTGAAAGCGAGGGTGTACCTAAAGAATAGAGAGGATTATTGTAGGGGAAAGGTTTGATATTTGTCCATTTCCCATTTATAAGTTCTGCAGAAAATATACCGATCTTATTAGATGAATCAGAAACATTTCTCAATGAATTTTCAATTGAATTATTTCTTGAATAGTACATTATATTGCCTGAGGAATCAAATGTAGCGGGACCGTCATTGAAGCCGCTTGTTATTTCCTTTGAAAAGATCTCCGGACTCTTCCAGCCCGTACTATCTTTTCGGGCTACAAAAAACACTTTATATAATCTGCTCTTTTCATCATTATAACCAATCAGCAAATTATCGCGTTGATTTGAACAGAAAACAATTCCATTCCGGTAAAATACAGGAGAAAACTCATCATTAATTCTGGAACTGAACGATGTTGGTTTTACAACAAAACGTTGAGTCTGAGCATACAAATCAGCTGTTGCAATCAAGGTTAACAAAAATGTTATACAACATAATTTTTTCATACAAATAATCCTCTAAAACTGTCGTGGACCCATTACTTTTCGGGTATATCTGAATACATAGCTCAGAACGATTTCATGAGAACCATTTTCATATCTTCCGGTAGTGCCCATATCAAAATCATAAGAGTATGCCATGCGGATCTGATAATTGATCTGACACTGAACCATTCCAACAAGCATATTTTTACTCCGGTATCCCAAACCAATCCATACTTTATCTGCTAAATTAACCTGCGCGTTATAATCAACCTGAATTGCATTATTCGGGTGATATTTCAACAGCAGTGAAGGCAGAAGTTTTACCCGTGGTCCAATTACAACCTCATAACCACCTGATATTAAATAATTATAGCCCGACATATTATTGCTGATTTTATATTTGCCTGTACTTTTATCAAGCTCATGACTCAGAAATAAAGGCAAAGAAAAACCAACAAAGTACTTTTTTGTATAATAATATGTACCCAGACTAAAAGCGGGTAAAACTGAAGATGTAGGGGAATTCATAAGTTGGACATCATTTGGATCTGCAGCCTGAAGTTCATTCCATGCAGTATTATACACAGTGACCCCAAAACCCAGTCCGAGCGCTAATTTGCCTTCAGCTAGTTCCATCCTGTAGGCATAGTTTCCAAGAATACTGGTTTCTTTGAATATGCCAATACTGTTTTTCTCAATAAGTAAACCCAGGCCAATCCTGTCATTATGTACCGGTGCATGAACGGACAACATATAATTTTTTGGAGCATCCGTAAATCCTACCCACTGATTCCTGTATAATATGGTTGCACTCAAAGCACTGTGGCTACCAGCAAAAGCCGGATTAATACCCAGAGCATCATATACATAATGATCTGATAATGGGAACATTTGCCCCAATAATTGCATTGGAAGCATTAATAATAATATGTACAGAATAAACCGGTTCATTTACCTTTTAATTAGAATAGAACCCCTTTTAATTTTACCAGCTTCAAATTTCATAATATAGAAATAAGTATCATTCGGAAGTATGGCTCCTTTATTATTTCTTCCATCCCAGTCATTAGAATAATTTCTATTTACATATTCTTCATTTCCCCAGCGATTAAATATTATGAGTTCAACCATGCCAATGTTTTCACTTATCTTAAAAAAGTCATTTTTGCCATCACCATTTGGGGTAATTACTGAGGGCACAAACAGATCTTCAACGGCAATTTTAATTTCTGCACTTACCTCGCAATTGCCATTCGATACTTTCCATAAGAATATGTTATCTCCTATTGCTAAATCAGTTATTGTGGTTGTAGGTGAGTTAATATCAATAATATGACCTGCTCCGGAAACTAAAGACCATTCACCTGTTTCGGATGAAGACAATTCTGCAGTCATCTGCGTTTCAAAGATAAATGTCAGTTCCTGGTCCTGCCCTGCAACTGCAACCGGCTTCTCATTGACAATAATAGACTGTGTGGCCTTATTAGAACAGACACCAGTGTAGTTATACTCAATGTTGATAGTGCCGGTTCCTGTTGCCGAAAGAACATTTCCGGTAATAGTACCTGGTCCACCGGATAATATAAACGTTCCCCCGGCCTGGCTACCTGTTAAAGTCCTCAAATCATTTATACACATTGGACTGCTGCTGCTGGTTATATTTACCAAAGGTAATGTATTTACTACTACTGTGGTAGTGGCTGTATTAGTACATCCACTACTGTTGGTAACTATAAGACTATAAACTCCTCCTGTTGCTGATGTAGCGCTGGAAGTGACAGATGGGTTTTGTAAAGATGATATAAATACATTAGGTCCTGTCCAGGAATAGGTCGTCATACCAGCAGGTCCGCCGGTCAGATTGAGGGAGCTACCGACACATACAGGACTATTATTGTTAGCCAATACTTCCGGCAGTTCATTTACAGTTATTGCAGTTGATTCAGATGAACCACTCTGACATCCTGTGGAATTAATTGTTTTAACACTATAACTACCTGCCGTAGTAACACTGATACTTTGTGTAGAAGCACCAGTTGACCATACGTAACTATTCTCTAAACTGGAAGTTAAGGTTACACTTCCTCCTGTACAGAAAATTACAGGACCTCCCGGCGTAATTACCGGAGTTGCAGGTAAAGGATTTACAGATATGACAGTAGATGATGAAGACGCACTTTGACATCCGTTTGCATTTATTACCTGGACTGAATAACTTCCATCTGAAGTAACAATTATTGCTGATGTAGTTGCTGAATTTGACCATTGGTAATTTGCATCCGCACTTGATGTTAGCGTTACACTGCCTCCTGCACAAAAAGTTACCGGACCATCAGCACTAATGGTTGGAGTCGCAGGTAAAGGATTAACCGTTACTACTATGGGTACAGATGCTGCACTCATACATCCGCTTGCATTGGATACATGAACTGTATAATTTCCAGCAGTGGTAATATCAACACTTGGTGTAGTTGCTCCATTTGACCATAGGTAATACATTCCCGGATTTGAGGTTAGAGTTACAATATCACCATCACAGAAGGTTGTTGGACTTTCTGCTGTAATAGTTGGAGTTATTGGCAGTGCGTTTACTGTTACTATGGTCGCTATGGATGCTGCACTCTGACATCCACTCGCAGTGCTTACCTGAACGGTATAACTACCTGATGATGTAATGTTTATATTTGGCGTAGTCGTCCCATTTGACCATAAGTAAGTTGTTCCGTTACTTGAGCTTAATGTAATACTGGCACCATTACAGAAGGTTGTTGAACCATTTGCTGTAATTATTGGTGTTGCCGGGATAGCATTGACTGTTACAACCGTTACTGCTGACATTGCACTCTGACATCCGCTTGCATTTGTCACCTGAACTGTATAATTATCTGCTGCAGTAATATTTATGCTTGGTGTAGTTGCCCCATTTGACCATAAGTAAGTTGAGCCTGCACTTGAAGTTAAGATTACATTACCACCTTCGCAAAATATTGTCGGCCCATTAGCCGTAATAGTTGGTGTTGTAGGGAGAGCATTTACAGTTACCACAGAAACTGCTGAAGTTGCACTTTGACATCCGTTTGCATTTGTTACCTGAACTGTATAATTACCTGCTGCAGTAATATTTATGCCCTGTGTAGTTAATCCATTTGACCATAAGTAAGTTGTTTCGGCACTTGAAGTTAAGGTCACACTGCCACCTGCACAGACGGTTGTTGGTCCATCGGCTGTAATAGTTGGTGTTCCCGGTAAAGCATTTACTGTAACTACAGTTGCTATTGATGTTGCACTCTGACATCCGCTTGCATTTATTACTATTACAGAATAACTACCTGATGCAGTTACATTTATATTCTGTGTAGTTTCGCCATTTGACCATAAATAACTTATTCCGGCTGTTGATGTTAACATTACACTTCCTCCGGCACAGAAAGTCGATGGACCTCCGGCTGAAATGGTTGGTGTAATGGGTAAAGCATTTACAGTAACTATTTTAGTTGCTGATACTGCACTAAGACATCCGCTTGCATTGGTTACCTGAACTGAGTAATTTCCTGCAGAAGTAACATTTATACTTTGTGTAGTTGCTCCATTTGACCATAAGTAACTTGTTCCAGCACTTGATGTTAAGGTTACATTACCACCGGCACAGAAAGTTGTCGGACCGCCGGCTGTAACAGTCGGTGTTGCCGGTAGCGCATTAACAGTTACTGCAACCTGTGGAGAAACATTACTAGATCCGTCATCAACGGTTAAATGATAAGTTGTAGAAACAGCAGGATTAGCAATTGGGTCAGCTATAGAGGATGTAAATCCAACAGGAGTGGATGTCCAGGTATAGGTATAGGAACCCGAACCACCAAATGCTAAAGCATGTAATTGTACATTAGCACCGGCACAGATTGTTCCGGGAGTCGCTGTCGGAGTCGAATTTAATGGAACTCCACTTATTGTTATTATTACCGCATCAGTGTTAGAGCAAGATGTTGCAAGTGAAGTAGTCGTTAATATAAAGACTGTGGTTGCAGCCAAATTTATCGTCGTCGGATCTTCTATTGAAGCATTAACAAGTTGTGCAGAAGGTGTCCAGCTGTAGGTAAATGGACCTGTACCTGTTACCGTTGCATTAATTGTAGTGCTTGTTCCGTTTGGAATAGTTAAATCTGCTCCTGCATTTACTACTGGCAATGCATTTACATTTACTAAGGTCGCTGCTGAGACTGCACTCTGACATCCGTTTGCATTGGTTACCTGAATAGTATAACTTCCTGGTAAGGAAACGTTTATACCTTGTGTAGTTGCTCCATTTGACCACAGGTATGTTGTTCCTGGACTTGAAGTTAAGGTCACACTACCGCCAGAACAGAAAGTTATCGGACCACCGGCAGTAATAGTTGGTGCAGCAGGTAATGCATTTGCAGTAACTATAGTTGCTACTGATGCAGCACTCTGACATCCGCTTGCATTGGTTACCTTTACTGTATAACTACCTGATACGGTAATATTTACACTTTGTGTAGCTGCTCCGTTAGACCATAAATAACTTGTTCCTGCATTTGATGTTAAGGTTACACTACCACCGGCGCAGAAGGTTGTCGGACCACTGGCTGTAATAGTTGGAATTATCGGTAAAGTGTTGACTGTAACTACAGTTGCTGCAGATACAGCACTCTGACATCCGCTTGCATTGGTTACTTTTACTGTATAACTACCTGCTGCAGTAATATTTATACTTTGTGTAGTTGCTCCATTTGACCATAGGTAACTTGTTCCTGCACTTGATGTTAAGGTTACATTGCCACCGGCGCAGAAAGTTGTTGGACCTCCGGCTGTAATAGTTGGTGTTGCCGGCAGAGCATTTACAGATATCACGGTTGTTGCTGATAGTGCACTCTGACATCCGTTTGTATTTGTTACCCTTACTGAATAATTACCTGTTGTTGTAATATTTACACTTGCCGTGGTCGCTCCGTTTGACCATAAATAAGTTGATCCTGCACTTGAGGTTAATGTCACACTTCCACCGGCACAGAAAGTTGTCGGACCACTGGCAGTAATAGTCGGAGTTGCCGGTAAAACATTTACTGTTACTATGGTGGCTACTGATACAGCACTCTGACACCCGCTTGCATTTTTAACCCTTACTGAATAACTACCTGCTGTTGTAACATTTATACTTGCGGTGGTCGCTCCATTTGACCATAAATAAATTGACCCTGCACTCGAGGTTAAGGTTACATTACCACCGGCACAGAAAGTCGTTGGACCACCTGCTGTTATGGTTGGTGTTGCCGGCAAAGCATTTACCGTAACTACGGTAGCTGCTGATGCTGCACTCTGACATCCGCTTGCATTGGTTATTTTTACTGAATAGCTACCTGATATGGTAACATTTATGCTTGGTGTAGTTGCTCCATTTGACCATAGGTAACTTGTTCCTGCACTTGATGTTAAGGTTACATTGCCACCGGCACAGAACGTTGTCGGACCACCGGCTGTAATAGTCGGAGTTGCTATTGTACAGGTAGATTGAAAGAAAGGATATATGGGATCAGTTATGATATCTGTCATATCTCCATGACTACAGTCCGAATGCGGGTATGGAGTAGTAGGTGGCGATGTACAATCGAGTGCAGGGTATTTATGATTATCATTGGTTAATCCTGAAGGAATTGTACCCCCAACGAATACCTTAACAGGAATGTCATTGCTGGTAAGCGAACCCTCACCATTCGGGCCACCTTTAACAATATTGCCCGTGATGATAAAATAGCCATTTGCTGTTATATCAGCGTGTTTGTCGATATAAAGATTTCCCCTGACAATAAGAATTCCATTGTTGTTTATTGTTAAATTATTCTTATCATCAATTGATAAATCTCCTTTTATAACAAGTGTGTCATTAATAATCAAATCACCGGCAGAACCTGAAAATGATAAGGAACCATTTACTGTAATATAACCATTAATGGTAATATTATATCCGCTAATGATTGTCTGGGGTACTAGCCATGTCGGGCTCCAGGTTGCAGGGGTTTCCCAGTAGCCGGTATAATTATTTTTGCTTGTATGCTGAGAAAATAATAGTTGTACAGGCAGATAAAATATCCACATTAACAAAATAATCCGCTTTGTTTGTAAAATCATCCTTTATGACTAATGGTTTTCACTTCTTCCGATTGATATCTTGAACCTTAAGCAGATCAATCAGTATTATTCAAAATTAAAATATCTGTTCTATATTCAATATCGTGTATTTGAAAATGGCACATAACAATTTCTTATTCTAAGACTCCAATAAACTAATCAAGGTTGCGCAATAGCATACGTTGATTTACAATTAAAGTTAAAGATTATTTCAAATATATTTGTTTTTTTTGACCAATTGGAATAAACCATTGACTATTGTTCTATTTTTCTAACTGCAGTGATGCAAGTTAAATGGACAGAAAATTTATAAATGTTCCGAAATCTTACAAAAGAGTGGTTGGGCGAGGAAGTGTTACATTATTTACGGATGAAAGGATGGCTCAACGGCTCAACGGCGCAAAGGCGCAAAGGCATAATAAAAATGCTATTAGCTCAATTGGACCATCAATTGTTTTCTTGTTAAGAAAATCCTGTTTTTAACAGTACCTAATTTAAGGTTAAGCTTATCGGCTATTTCAATATACTTATATCCATCAACATACATACTGAATGGTATCCGCAACTTGTCTTCCAGAAGTCCAATATTCTGTGATATTTCCAAAGCAGAGTAAGTTGAATCGGGGTTCTCAAAACTTATTGAATCAGTCTGATAAATAGTAAATGAATCAATACGCTCCACTTCGTACGTCTCACGCTTCCGGTTTCGTCTGTAACTATCCACAAAAATATTTTTCATTATCGTGAATGTCCACGATTTGAAATTTACATTTTCAGCGAAACTATCCTTTTTTTGTAGTACCCTCAGAAAGGTTTCCTGAACCAGATCATCTGCATCGTCTTTTTTAGAACTAAGACGATATGCAAATTTACGAAGGCCTGATTCAAGACTAAGCAATTGGGAACTAAACTCTATAGATGTCATGGTATAGAATTAGGGATCTAAAACAATTTCTAATACCTGACTACTTTTTAGAAGAGACTAAAAACATTGCTCCTCCGACTACCATTACACCAATTCCAATAAGTGGTGACCAGGATAAATGGTGGGGTTCACTTGAAGTAATTTTAAGACTTCCGATATCAACTACCTTTTCCCTCGTAAAGAAGGTAATAGCTGTAAAAATGGTTAATGCCAAACCAAGAATTAGAATAAATATACCTGCCTTTTTCATACTATTTAATATTTAATAATCTTTCAGAAAGGTAGGCAGGCAAAGAATAATTAAGTTACATAATTTTTAGGAAATGTTACATCTTTCACGTATTGTAAGAGCTTCTGCTAAAGACTTATAATAATTCTAAGAAGTTCCTGATTTGTTTTCCCAAGCTTAGAACCCAGAATACTCATCATCTCATTTTCCCTGCCTTGACTGTAGTTCAAATCATTTTTCGTGAGGTCGGGATATTTCAGCTTAAGTTTTACTTTCTTCGTACTCCAGTAGCTGGTTATATTTGTATTCATGGCTTTTGTCTAAAGGTCGTCTATATATGTAAAAAGTTCATCTTCTGATATTCCAAGTTTATAGGTCAGAGTTTCCACAATCTCTTTTTCCTTACTAAACTCCGCCGAAACATTCCCCTCAACCTTCAGACCTTCCTTTTCAGATTCTTCCCTGGTTCTATCGTGGATATTTCCAATTGAACTTTTCATGACATCGTATTTTGTTATCTTTACTAACCATACAAATGTAAGGCTCATCAAATTCAGAAACTTACATAATACTGTATATAAGTTACATAATTACCACCTTTTGTAAAAGAGAATATTCCGGTGCTCTGCACCTATGATTCTTGTTATCAAATGAATTTCTATAAATATTTCGCGACTCTGCTGCTATCTTATAGGCTCAAAAAAACGTAATTGCAAAATTCCTGTTTAGAGCAATCCAAGAGGAGACATTGCGGTGCAGAGCACCATAAGATTTGTAGAAGATAATATTCCCATGAAGGGTTTTAAGCCCCCTTTAGGGGGTTTGGGGGCATTTAGGGCCGTTTACATCCTTTCCATATACCAATTCAATTGCTTTTGAACTTTCTGGTATTGGAAAATTGTACTGATGATCTTTTGTAACCGGATGAAAGCCGTTTCGCTTTTTACAACATAATCAAAAGCCTTGTGATGCATACAGTTGATGGCAACTTCGATTTTATCCTGAGAAGATAGCATCACAACCGGGATTTCAGGATTATATTCGTTTATCTTATCTAAAGTCTCAATTCCGTTCATTGCGCTTTCAACTACTCCGTCGAGCATATAATCTAAAATAATCACATCCGGGTTATGAGATATGTTCTCCAGGCAAAGTTCGCCTGTTGCATACGTTTCAATTTCAAAATCAGCATGATCGAGAAATTCTATTTCTAACGATTTTAAAAACAGTGCATCATCATCTACCAGAAAAAGTTTTATTTTATTATTCATTTTGGTGTATTTTTCATCTTGTTATACTCTTCTTTCAACTCATTACATGCCTGTACACAGATGTTCTCAAGTTGAAGAACCATTTTATACATTCCATCCGTCTGTTGTTGAATGCCTGCATATTCCTGAATTTTTTTTGCCATATTCTCAAAATCTGTACTAATTCCCATAATTACAAATGATGGTATCATTTTATGCACAGCTGAATGCATTGAATTCCAGTTTTTATCAAGGAATCCTTGTTTCATAGCGCTTACTAATACCGGAGTTTGAATCAGATACAGAGAAATCATTTCCATCATAAGTGTCGGATTTGATTTTGTACGCATGTTTAAATAATTCAGATCTGTGCATTTTACCTTAACTGTCTCAGAATCACTACCAACTGTTTCTGCATCATTATCTGCAGACAAGGGCTTCTTTACCAGCCCCACTATCTTTATATACAATAATCTGTCGTCCACCGGTTTAGCAATATAATCGTTCATGCCACAAGCTCTACACTTTGCTAAATCAACTGTTGTTACATCAGCCGTTAACGCGATAATGGGAACATCTGAATGCATTTCATCACGAATGAAGGTTGTTGCTTCAAAGCCATTCATTTCAGGCATCTGTAAATCCATAAGAATAACATCATAAGCTTTAGACTTCATTTTCTCAATGGCTATTTTGCCATTTGCGGCAATGTCGCATTCAAATCCGAAATCTTCCAAAAGTGTCCTCATTAGTAACTGATTGAGTTGGATATCTTCAACAACCAACACTTTTATATTCTTAATTTCCATATCCAGCTGCAGCGTTGAAGTGTCAGTATCAACTTCAGCCTTTGTTTTCATAAAACTTAAGGTAAAACTAAAAGTGGAGCCTTCATCAACTTTGCTAACAACTTTTATAGTTCCTCCCTGAGGTTCAACAAGTTGCTTTACTATCGCCAGGCCCAACCCGGTTCCTCCATATATTCTTGATGTACCGCTTGATGCCTGCTGAAAGTTTTCAAAGATCCTGTCAAGTTTATTTTCGGCTATTCCAATTCCGGTATCAGCTACTGAAAACTCAATTGTTGACTGCGTTTCATCCTCATTTACTAAACTAACACTTACTGTGATCTTCCCACTATTAGTGAATTTCACAGCATTACTGACCAGATTTAATATTATCTGGTGTAAACGAACGGGGTCACCGACAAGTACTTCAGGAATTCTACTGTCATATTTCTTAACCAGTTCCAAATTTTTTTCACGAATTTTAGTTTCAAATAGATGAAGCATAGCAGAGATAGACAAAGTCATTTTAAAAGGGGTCTGCTCAAATACCATCTTGCCCGCATCCACTTTTGCCAGATCGAGTATGTCGTTTATCAGAACAATTAATGCATCGCCACTCATTTTAATGGCTGTCAAATATTCCTTTTGTTTCGTTGACAAGTCTGTTTTCAACAATACTTTTGTAAATCCGATGATAGCATTCATTGGAGTCCGGATTTCATGACTCATATTCGACAAAAATTGCTGTTTTGCTTTTACGGCATTTTCTGCTATTAATGTTGCGCTTTCTGCTTTACTTTTTGCTTCTTCGGCAATCATGGTAGCGAACTCCGCAAACACTTTTGCCTCCATAAATTCTGTAGCAATTCTTTTCTGGTCAGTAATATCCCGTGCAACAACAACAACTCCAAGAACTTTACCTTTATCGTCTTTATAAACTGAGCCGTTGAACAGCACATCGGTCAGTTTGCCATCAGTATGCCGAAGAGTAAGAGGAGAATCGGTAACAGAGCCTTTAGCGAATACTTCCTGATATACTTCACGTGCTTTCTGAGGCTCTGTAAAATAATCGAGAAAATCAGTACTTTTCAGCTTTTCGCGGGTTATACCTATAATATTTACTGTTGCCTGATTCATATCAGTTATTTTTCCCTCAGGACTAATAATAAATAATGGATCGAGGGTTGCTTCAATTATACCCAGAGAATACTGAGAAGCTAATTTCAAAGAATAACTGAGATCTACCAGTTTTTTCTTTGCAGTTTCCTGTTTCCTCTTTTCTTTATTTTGAAATAGCAGCTCTTTATCTGCAATAATCAACTCTGCAGCCCTTTTTCCTTTCTCACTATTTTGAAATAAAAGCTCTTTATTAGCAATTATTAACTCTTCAGCTCTTTTTTCTTTCTCATCGTTTTGAAAGGCCAGCTCTTTGTTTGCAATGATTAACTCTTCAGCACGTTTCTCTTTCTCAGTGTTCTGAAAACCAAGTTCTTTATTTGCAATAATTAACTCCTTAGCTCGTTTTTCCTTCTCTTTGTTTTGAAAAGCAAGTTCTTTATTTGCAATGCCTAACTCTTTTGCACGTTTTTCTTTCTCTTTGTTTTGAAAGGCCAGTTCTTTGTTTGCAATAATTAACTCTTCTGCTCGTTTTTCTTTCTCTCTGTTTTGGAAAGCAAGTTCTTTATTTGCTATGATTAATTCTTTAGCTCTTTTTTCCTTCTCTCTATTCTGAAATACAAGTTCTTTGTTTGCAATGTTTAACTCTGCTGCCCGTTTTTCTTTTTCATCGTTTTGAAAAGCAAGCTCTTTATTGGCAATTATTAGTTCTGCTGCCCTCTTTTCTTTCTCTTCATTTTGAAAAAGAAGTTCTTTATTTGCTGTTTGCAGCTCTGTTGCCCATTTCTGCTCAGAAATATCCCTTGCAACAACAACTGCACCAAGCACTTTTCCGTTTTCATCCTTATAAACTGAACCATTGAATAATACATCAGTCAGTTTACCGTCCTTGTGCCTAAAAGTGAGGGGAGAATCTGTAACTGACCCATTGGCAAAGACTTCGGTATAAACTTCCCGGGCTTTTTGTGGGTCGGTAAAATAGTCAAAGAAATAAGTACCTATGAGTTTTTCACGATCAATACCTGTAATAGTCACTTTTGCCTGATTCATATCAGTTATTTCGCCATTAGTACTAATAACTATTAAAGGATCAAGACTGGCCTCTAATAAGCTACTTGCGTATCTGGATTCGTGTGTTCTTGTTCTTTCCATTTAAATTCATTTACTACAATCCAACTTCTTCTATCGGGCTTCGTCTTTTGTCTTTCAGGTTTTTGAAATGAGAAGGCGAGAGTCCTGTGACTTTCTTAAACTGATTAGATAAATGGGCGACACTGCTATAGTTCATCTTAAATGCTATTTCAGTGATATTAAGTTCATTATAAATAATTAATTCTTTAATTCTTTCTATTTTGTGAGCAATAATAAAATGCTCAATTGTTGTTCCCTGTACTTCGGAAAATAAGTTTGCCAGATAGGTATAATCGTGATTCAGTTTTTCGCTCAAAAAGTCCGAAAAATTTATTTTTATTATTTCGTCTGAATGATGAATCATCTGAATAATAATATCCTTAATTTTTTCAATCAGGATTGCGCGCTTATCATCCATTAGTTCTAGTCCTGAAGAAGCCAGACCTGTTTTTAGTTCCATGCGTTTCTCTTCAGAAATATCTTCCATTATCTCTACCTCGCCTAAATCCACTACAATGAAATGTAAACCAAGCCGTCTCAGCTCTTGCTTAACGGCCAGTTTGCAGCGGTTACTAACCATATATTTGATATATAGCTTCAAACAGTACAGTATTTCTACATCTAAAACACCAATTAACCACCCCCGGGCATAATCGTATAAATGCCGGAAAGTGATAATCAATTAAGATGTGCAAGATAGGGCTAATGAAGATCAGATAACGTACACAATTATGGTAAAATGTTACATAATTCACGGGTTGTGAAAAGCAATCATTTCATGTTACCATATTCAGAAAAAATGTGATTATGAACTGATTATTTGAATATTCTGAATTGGCTACTGTTCATCATTTAATTCGTAAAGCCGAAGTTGGTTTCTGAGTCTTATAATTTCATTATGCATGTTTTCTATTCGCTGCAACAGGTAATTGATAGTTTCAATCCCCTCGATGTTAATATCTAACTCATAATATAACCGGACAATTTTTTCAAGCAGTAAAAGCTGGTCAGGATCGATATATCCTTCTTCCTTAATAGTAGTAATTTCTATCAATCCGTTTTGTTGTAATGAACTGATAAATGAAATCTCAATATTATGATTGGCACAAAATTTATCAATGGCTATCAAATAATCTGTTTGCATTGTCGTGGTTTTAAATTACAATTTAGACAAATCTATAAACAACTCTTTCTGCTTTGCAGTCAGATTGGTTGGGATCTTAACTGTATACGTTAACAGTAAATCCCCAAACTCCCCTTCCTTTTTGTAAACAGGGAAGCCTTTCCCTTTCAGTTTCACTTTAGTTCCATTTTGAGTCTCTGGTTTTACTTTCAATTTTACTTTACCGTTCAAAGTATCAATTTCAATTTCACCGCCCAGAACAGCAGAGTATAGATTTAAATCGATTGAAGCGTACAAATTATTTCCCAATCGCTTAAATACCTCATGGTTAGCTATTGAGAAAGTTATGTACAGATCGCCATTTGGCCCGCCATTTATACCCTGGCTTCCGTGTCCCGGAATTTTTATTGTCTGGCCGTTTTCAATACCTGCAGGGATGGTAATTCTGATTTTTTTTCCGTTGACAGTCAGTGTCTGTTGATGAGTTTTATACGCGTCTATAAGATCGAGCTGCAGTTCAGCATTGAAATCTTCTCCTCTGAATTTCGTTTGTCTGGTTCTTGAAGATCGTCCTGCCCCTCCAAACATTGACTCAAAAAAATCAGAAAAATCACCGGCTGACTGTCCCTCTGAGAATCCTGATCCTCCGGAGCCTGAATGCTGCTGCTGATACTGATTTTGATATTGATTCTGATTCTGTTTTTCAAACTGTTCAGAGTGCTGCCAATCCTTACCGTATTTATCGTATTTCTTACGTTTAACAGGATCGCTCAGAACTTCATTAGCTTCATTGATCTGCTGAAAGTTCTTCTTAGAGTTTTTATCATTTGGATTTAAATCGGGGTGGTACTTTCGGGCTAATTTCCGATAGGCACTTTTGATATCCTTTGATGTTGCGGTTTTGTTTATACCCAGAAGCTTATAGTAGTCTACGAAATCCATGTGTTTTAATTATATGAATATTTATTTTCAATTTACAATTAGCAAAAAATCACATTTATTATGAAATCAGGAGGCTGTCTCAAAAATCCTGTTTTTTAACCCCTAAATTCCTACGCCAGCTGGCGGATGGACTTTCTGATCTTTTCATACAAATATTCAGAATACCGGATAATCAGTATATCCCTTCTCATCAGCTGTGTAGAATAGGTCCATTTTAAGATCCTGAGATAAATCCCAGTTTTGTTTAAACCTGTCAACCAGATCGGGATTGTTAATAAACGGACGTCCAAATGCCACAAGGTCAGCCAGCCCGCTTTCAATATCTTCCTCTGCTTTATCCAGATTATAACCACCGGAGAGAATTAGCGAATTTTTAAAATTCTTCCGTATAAGCTTCTTCAATTCCAGAGGCACAAACGGAGCCCCCATCGAAGAATGATCAACAAGATGAATATATGCAATATCCAGTTTATTGAGTTGCTCCGAAAGATATTTATAGGTAGCGTCTATTTCAGGATAAAAAGACATATCACTCGCAACTCCATATGGTGATAATCGGATTCCTGTCTTTCCCTTTCCAATTGCGTCAGAAACTGAAGCTGCAACCTCAAGAACGAACCTGCAACGGTTTTCCATACTTCCGCCATAGCTATCATTTCTTAAATTACTTAAAGGTGAAAGAAACTGTTCCAGAAGATAGCCGTTAGCCCCATGAAGCTCGACACCATCAAACCCTGCCACGATCGCATTTTTTGCAGCAGAAACATATTCTAATTTTGTATGTAACAGATCGCCGGGGGTCATCTCTTCAGGTACCGGAAAGTCCTGAAGTTTTTCAGAGTCAGTCCACATCTTTCCTGCTGCTTTTACCTCTGACGGAGCAAGAACATGTGCACCTTCAGGCATATTTAGAGGATGACTTATCCTTCCTGTATGCATTAACTGAACGAATATTTTTCCGTGGTCATGGTGTACTGAAGAGGTAATCTTTTTCCAACCTTCAATTTGTTGGTTATTATAGATACCTGGTATTCGGGCATAACCAAGTCCATTTGGCGAGGGAGATGTTCCTTCTGTAATTATCAGACCCGCACCTGAACGCTGTTTATAATACTCTTCCATCAATTCGTTTGGCACATTTCCAATAGCTCTGCTTCGCGTCATTGGCGCCATAACAATACGATTTTCCAACTGCACAGAACCAACCTTAACGGGGGTGAATATTTTGTATTCTTTCATATTTTCAGATTTTCATTTTTAGTTTGACTCTGTTATAACAAGGAATAGGGAGAAATGTTGTTAAGACAATTCCATGCGATAACTGAATTAAGAGAGAACAAATTTAGGTACCCTTTTCGTAGATACTATTACATAACTTTAAACAGATGTTACATAATTCACGCTTTTCAGAATTATGTTAACTTTGGTTATAGATGAGGAACAAAAATTTGCTTTACTTTAGCTAAGGTTTTATTATGATAATTAAAATTAGTATCCGGAATGAATAATAATTGAAATGAAATTAACTCAAAATAGCAAAATAGACCTGGGGGATTCCTCGCTAACGCTCGGAATGACAGTATTTTAGGTGGTATAGGTGAAAGCAGAGGTGATTCGCTGTGCGAATCACCTCTGCTTTCACCTCATGCTACATCTTCACCTTGTCATTCCGAGCGACAGCGAGGAATCCCCAAATAAATTATAGTAATCTCAACACCATATAAATCACATCATTGGAACAAAGCATTACTTTCTGGCCCTTTATTGTATTCGCCTTTGCAGTTATTTCCCTTATAGGAATTATGATTGGACTCTCCTATTTTCTCGGTGAACGACACAAGGAAAAAACCACTGATGAACCTTATGAATCCGGAATCCCTCCTACCGGAGATGCCAGACTGCGCTTCTCTTCGGGTTTTTATATCATAGCCATGTTTTTCGTTATTTTCGATCTCGATGCTGCATTCATTATGCTTTGGGCTGTTTCTTTCAGAGAACTCGGTGTTGCCGGATATATTGGTATTATAATTTTTATTGGAATTCTAATGGTCCTTTTAATTTACGAACTCAGCATTGGCGCTCTCGACTTCGGACCAGACGGTAAAAAGATTCTGAAATACAAAAACAAACTCAAATGAAGTCTTCCATGATAAATTCTTCCACCATAAATGCTGATAGGGAAACAGGAATATCTGATGAAGCTATTTACAAATCAGTATTATTCGGCAAACTTGATGAGATGATTGCGTGGGGGAGAAAAAACTCTATCTGGCCTTTCGGCTTTGGCTTGTCATGTTGTTATGTTGAAATGGCCACAGCACTGACGAGTCGGTATGATATTGCCCGGTTTGGAGGGGAGGTAATCCGTAGTACTCCCAGGGAGGCAGATATGATGGTAGTTGCCGGTACGGTATTTATCAAAATGGCCCCAATAATCAAAAGACTGTACGAACAGATGATGGCACCCAGATGGGTCATTTCAATGGGCTCATGTGCAAACTCCGGCGGGATGTATGATATTTACAGTGTAGTACAGGGGGTTGACAAGATATTACCTGTAGATGTCTATGTATCAGGTTGCCCTCCCCGTCCCGATGCATTTCTGGAAGGTTTATTACTTCTTCGTGAATCAATAGGTAAAGAACAGCGTCCATTTAGCTGGGTTATCGGACCACAGGGAATTCATAAAGCTGAAAAGATCAGTCAGAGGGATCTTAAGCAGGACGAACGCTGCAGGATGGAAACGATACGACCAATAAATGAAGTATAAAAAGATACTGAATATCCTATTTAAATTATGACCATCAGCGGTAATACTATAATTTCTGAACTGGAATCAAAATTTGATGACCGGATTACTATATATAACCAGGAGGTCAGGGAT
This sequence comes from Bacteroidales bacterium, assembly GCA_036508535.1. Taxonomy (GTDB): domain Bacteria; phylum Bacteroidota; class Bacteroidia; order Bacteroidales; family VadinHA17; genus LD21. Next base: position 33,584 of record DATCHE010000130.1, read on the forward strand.
AATACTCCAACATTCTGGATAGATAAAACCAATCTTCAACCAGTCCTTAAATACCTTAAAAGTGATTCTCCTCTTCCCTACCGGATGCTTTACGATCTGACAGCTATTGATGAGAGGACAAGAACCAAAAGTAACGGTCAGCCAAAAAGCAGTTTCACGGTTGTTTATCACCTGACTTCTTTTGAACGAAATGAAGATCTTCGCATAAAGGTTCCTCTGTTGGAGAGCGATCTTCATATCCCAAGTATTACATCTATATGGGAATCGGCTAACTGGTACGAACGTGAGGTCTTTGATATGTTTGGTATTGACTTCACCGGACATCCGCGGCTTACAAGAATACTCATGCCAAATTCCTGGAACGGTCATCCGTTAAGGAAGGAACATCATGCGCGGGCAACAGAACTCGCCCCTTTTGTTTTGACAGAAGCGATGAGGGATGCAGAGGAGGCCGATCTTAAATTTAATCCGGCTGACCTGGGACTGGCTACAAGCAGTGAAGACAGCGATTTCATGTTTCTGAATCTTGGTCCCCAGCACCCGGGAACCCATGGTTTGTTAAGGCTTGTTGTTCAATTGAATGGCGAAGACATAGTGAACATTTTTCCTGAAATAGGATTTCATCACCGGGGTGCAGAAAAAATGGGCGAAAGACAGTCTTGGCATACTTTTATTCCTTATACCGATCGGATTGACTATCTGAGCGGTGTTATAAATAATCAGGCTTATCTCCTGTCGGTGGAAAAGTTAGCCGGCATTGTTGTACCCGACAGAGCAAATGTTATCAGGGTAATGATGACTGAGCTCTTTCGCATCGCAAGTCACCTTGTGTGGTTCGGAACGTTTGCACAGGACATGGGTCAGATGTCACCTGTTTTTTATGCTTTTAACGACAGGGAACGGGTTTTTGATATAGTATCTGCCATTACCGGTGCCAGAATGCATCCATCGTGGTTCAGAATTGGCGGTGTGGCTTACGACCTGCCAGACGGTTGGGAGAAACTAATGCAGGGATTTGTTGATTACTTTCCAAAGCGACTTAAGGAATTTGATAATTCGGTTATAAAAAACAGGATTTTCAAAGCAAGAAATATAGGAATAGGTGTTTACACAACTGAGGAAGCAATAGAGTGGGGGATTACCGGAGCCGGACTAAGAGCTACAGGCTTTGACTGGGACTATCGTAAAAAACGACCTTATTCAGGTATCGAACAGTTCGACTTTGATATTCCGCTGGGAAAGAACGGAGATTGTTATGACAGGGCACTTGTCCGTATGGAAGAGATGCGACAGAGCCTCAGGATAATCCAGCAATGTATAAACAACATGCCGGCCGGACATTACAAATCAGATCACCACCTGGCCATCCCTCCACGTAAGGACAAAACAATGACGGACATTGAAACACTTATTACGCATTTTGTTAATGTATCCTGGGGACCCGTTATTCCAGAGGGCGAGGCAATGGTACCTATTGAAGGAGCTAAGGGAAGCAATGGCTATTACCTGATAAGTGATGGAAGTACTTCATCGTACAGGACAAGAATACGAACCCCGTCATTCCCTCATATCCAGATGCTGCCATATATAAGTAAAGGATATACGATCCCCGATTTGCTGGCGATTCTGGGGGCGATGGATTTTGTTTTGGCAGATATTGACAGGTAGAAAATGGAGCAATGGCACAACGGCACAAAGGCACACCCTGTACACCCTAGTTTTAGCGAAGGTGTAACGGCGTAACGGCATAACGGGAAGGTAAATGATAGAATTGAGAGCTTCAACATATTTCAACGTATAAAATGCTGACTGAAGAAGAAAAAAAGGAAATAATAGCGGAAACTAAACAGTACCCCTATCCGGCAGTTGCCTGCATTGATGCTTTAAAGATTGTACAACATCACCGTGGTTGGGTATCTGATGAGTCGGTAGGGGATGTGGCTGAATTGCTGAAAGTATCAAACGAAGAGGTGGATGGTATTGCAACATTTTACAGCCGGATCTATCGTAAACCGGTAGGCAGAAATATAATTCTCGTTTGTGATGGTGTCAGTTGTATGGTTATGGGATATGAGAGTATTTATAAATATTTATCGGTGAAATTAGGTGTCAATTTCGGTGAAACCACCTATGACGGACGATTTACTCTACTCCCGATTTCTTGTTTGGGTGATTGTGATCATGCACCGGCAATGATGATCAACAATGATCATTTTAATAATCTGACAACTGATAAGATTGATTCAATACTTGGCAAATACAAATAACCCGGGATGGAAAGACCTTTGACAAAGCATATTGTGTACGGAACTCCTCCTCCTGGTCTGAAAGAATACAGGAAAGCAGGTGGTTATTCCGGCGTTGAAAAGGCTTTGAAAAAGATGACACCAGGCGAAGTGACAAATCTGGTAAAAGCATCAAACCTTTTAGGCAGAGGCGGAGCTGGCTTTCCTACCGGCGTCAAGTGGAGCCTTGTTCCAATGGATAAGGACGATCTAAAACCAAAATACCTGGTTTGTAATGCAGATGAAATGGAGCCTGGTACTTTTAAGGATAGGTATCTCCTTGAAGGGAACCCCCATCAGCTCATAGCAGGAATGATTATTTCAGCCTATGCCATACAGGCCGGGAAAGCCTATATCTTTCTGCGCTGGGCATATAAAAAAGCTGAAGATATACTTAGAAAGGCCTTAGCCGAAGCCTATGAAGCCGGTTATCTTGGAAAGAATATACTGAATTCAGGATTTGATCTGGATATCTATGTTCATTCAAGCGCCGGCAGGTATATATGTGGAGAAGAGACGGCCTTGCTTAATTCTCTTGAAGGTAAAAGGGCCATCCCGCGCACCAAACCTCCCTATCCGGCAATAAGCGGTCTATTCGGAAGGCCCACAGTAGTTAACAATGTCGAAACTCTATGCTGGATTTCACATATTGTTGAAAATGGGGCAGATTGGTTTAAAGCTTTGAGCCTGACAGGTACAGGCGGAACAAAACTCTATGGTGTAAGCGGAAATGTTAAAAATCCGGGCACATGGGAACTGCCTCTTGGTGTTACAGTGAGGGAATTACTCGAGAAACATGCCGGTGGTATGAAAGAGGGATACAAATTCAGAGGAGCATTACCGGGAGGAGCATCTACTGATTTTATTGTTGAGGAGCACCTCGATGTGAAGATGGATTTTTCTACCGTCGCTGCCGCGGGAAGCAGGATGGGAACAGGAACAATGATAATACTGGATGACAAAACCTGTCCTGTTGCCTTCATTCATAATATTGAAAAATTCTTTGCCTTGGAAAGCTGTGGCTGGTGCACTCCATGCCGCGAAGGTCTTCCATGGGTTGAAAAGATGCTCTTCTCTATCGAATCCGGGACTGGTAAAATGGAATACCTGGATATTCTAAAATCACAGGCAAAATATATGGGCCCCGGGAATACTTTCTGTGCCCATGCCCCGGGTGCGATGGAACCTTTGGATAGCGGACTTAGATATTTTTATGATGATTTTGTTAAGCATATTAAGGAACAAAAATGTCCCTGGAGGTAAAGATGACTAAGATCAGGATAGATGGTAAATATTATGAAGTCGAGGCAGATAAGAATCTCCTTGAGACTTGCCTGGCAATTGGATTAGACATACCGCATTTTTGTTTTCATCCTGCCCTTGGTTCAGTTGGTGCATGCAGATTATGTGCGGTAAAAAAATTCAAGGATATTGACGATAAAAAGGGCCGTATCGTAATGTCATGCATGGAACCTGTAACCGAAGGACTAATAATCTCCATCGACGATCCCGATGTAAAAATGTTCCGTGCTTCAGTAATTGAAGGACTGATGACAAATCATCCGCACGATTGCCCTGTTTGTGATGAAGGCGGGGAATGTCATTTGCAGGATATGACGGTAATGACCGGACATAATTACAGGCGTTTTGATTTCAAAAAAAGAACGTATAAAAATCAGGATCTCGGACCTTTTATTAATCATGAAATGAACCGTTGCATCCAATGTTACCGGTGTGTACGGTTTTATAATTACTATGCCGGGGGAAAGGATCTGGGTGTCTTTGGAGCTCATAACCATGTCTATTTTGGAAGGCAGGAAGAGGGTACTCTTGAAAGTGAATTTAGCGGAAACCTGGTTGAGGTATGTCCTACCGGAGTCTTTACAGATAAAACTTTAAGGAAACATTTTATACGCAAATGGGACCTGACCAATTCTCCGTCAATCTGCGTCCATTGCAGTGTAGGATGCAATACCATTGTAAGTGAGCGCTACGGTTCGGTGCAACGGATAATGAACAGGTATAACGGTGCAGTAAATGGATATTTTCTATGCGATCGGGGCCGGTTCGGATATGAATTTGTAAATGATGAGGAACGGATCAGAAAAGCTAAAATAAGGATTACTAGAAATGGAAATCAGGAAGTTATAACAAATGAACTAATCCTTTCATCTCTCCATAAAACACTTTCAAAATCTAAGAAAATTATAGGTATTGGATCCCCCCGGGCATCTCTCGAATCAAATTATGCTTTGTCCGTTTTAGTTGGAAAAGAGAACTTTTATAAAGGAATTTCAGCTAAAGAACAACTTCTGACCACAACAGTTTTAAAGTTTCTGCAAACAAGCAGTGTAGTTAGCCCTTCATTAAAACAAATTGAAAAGGCAGATTTAGTTATAATTATAGGAGAAGACCTCACAAATACTGCACCTATGATTGCACTCGCAGTAAGACAGGCAATTCGGAATAAGCCGAATGAAGAAGCCTACGAAAAAGGTATCCCTTTATGGAACGATTCACCCACCAGAGAGCTGGGGCAGGATTCAAAAAGTCCGGTCTATATAATTACCCCATTTAAGGATCAGCTTGACGATATTGCAGAAATCTCATTCAGAGGCTCATATTTTGATATTTCAACTTTTGGATCTGCAATTGCATTTTCACTGAATGAAAAAGCTCCGCCTATAAAAAATAAATTAAAAGACCAGCAGGAACTTGCTGAAAGAATAGCACTTTCACTAAAAAAAGCTAAAAATCCTTTGATTATCTCAGGTGTTTCCAGCGGGGATGAGGATATATTACATGCAGCCATGAATATTGCGACTGCACTTGACCCTACAAATAAAAAGGTTATGTTTTGTGCAGTTTTTCCGGAATGCAACAGTTTGGGTTTGGCACTTATGCCTGGCAAATCCCTTGAGGATAGTTTCTCCTTAGCTGCTGAGCAGGAAATAGACACTTTGATTGTTCTCGAGAATGATTTATACCGCAGAGCAAATGAAGAGTCAGTAAATAAGCTCTTTAGCAGAAGCAAACAGATAATTGTTCTCGATCACATGGTAAACAGAACCAGTCTGAAGGCACATCTGTTGTTACCCTCCACTGTTTTTGCTGAATCGGAAGGTACACTTATTAATAATGAAGGACGGGCACAGCGATTCTATAAATCAATATTAAATAGAGATCAGGTTAATGAGAGCTGGAAGTGGATAGCAGAGCTTCTGAAAATTAAAGATAGCAGCCAGTCAGTCAGATGGAACCGGTTCGATGATATTTCTGCATCGCTTGCGAATGAACTTCCGGTTTTCATTAAATTAAAGGATTATAAACCGGATGCTGATTTCCGGATGTTAAATGCTAAAATACCAAGACAGACTATACGATTTAGCGGAAGGACTTCGATCCATTCTAATATTTCTGTAAGTGAGGCAGGAGTTCCCGACGATCCTGATTCACCATTATCATTCAGTATGGAAGGAAGAAATGAAAACCCTCCATCCTCTCTTGTTCCTTTCTACTGGGCACCAGGATGGAACTCGGTACAGGCTGTAAATAAATATCTTGATGAACCCAATGGTTCTTTGAAAGGCGGCGATCCAGGTATACGACTAATTGAACCAGCCTCAGAGAGCAATAACTCCTGGTCCGAAATACATTCAGGAACTGATAAAATTAAAAAAGACGAATGGCTGATTATTCCAGTATATCAGATTTTTGGCAGTGAAGAACTAAGTTCGAAAGGTTCTGCTATCAGACAGAGAATAAAAGAACCATTCGTATATCTGAATACTCTGGATTCCGAGTTAATCGGCGTAAAAGAGAAAGACTTTTTTCAACTTGAGATTTTAGATTTTAAATTAAAAGCAGAAGTAAAGATTGATAATAGTATAAAGCAGGGAATAGCCGGATTGTCAGTAAATTTACCTGATATGAAATTTATTGATCTGCCATGTAGCGGTAAATTTTACAAAACATAACTATCTGTTAATGAAGTATTTTTTTATCATAGCAGGTGTACTACTAATAGTCTTATCTATTGCTGCCGGGCTGATATGGGTTGAGAGGAGGCTACTTTCAGTATGGCAGGACCGCCTTGGACCTAATCGTGTTGGTCCGTTTGGTCTTTTCCAGGTAATTGCAGATACAATAAAATTATTTTTCAAGGAAGACTGGGTTCCCCCGTTTTCAGACAAACCCGTTTTTGTTATGGCTCCCGGGATCCTTATGATTACAATCCTTCTGACTTTTGCGGTTATACCTTTTGGTCCGGATTTTTACGTTTTTGACTCAAATATCGGAATTCTGTTCTTCCTCGGAAACTCCTCACTAGGTGTGTACAGCATTGTTTTGGGTGGCTGGGCATCGAATAATAAGTATTCCTTAATTGGTGCCATGAGAGCTTCGGCTCAGATGCTTACTTATGAGGTGTTCATGGGACTGTCTCTTATGGGGGTAGTTATGATGGCCGACAGCTTCAGTTTTAATAAAATTGTCGAAGCCCAGAAAGGCGGGTGGTTCTTCATACCTCAATTTGTCGGGTTCGTAGTATTTTTTATTGCCGGCATTGCAGAAACTCACAGGCTTCCCTTCGATATCCCCGAAGCAGAAGGAGAACTTGTAGCCGGATATCATACAGAATATTCCGGTATGAAGTTCGGGATGTTTTTTGTTGGAGAATACCTGGGAATAACACTCATTTCCGCCATCATTTCCACACTGTTCTTTGGTGGTTGGCTCGGACCTTCATTTCTTCCACCGGTATTCTGGTTTTTGTTCAAGACATTCTTTTTCATCTGTGTTTTCATTCTTCTCAGGGCCTCCTTACCCCGACCAAGATATGATCAGCTTATGGAATTCGGATGGAAAATATTATTGCCGCTATCATTACTTAACCTCCTCATTACCGGGGCAATTTTGATATTTTTAAAATGAAGAGTAACAGACTAGATAATAAATCAATCCTACTATTTAGGATCCGCTTCCTAACCTTCCCCCAGGGGGGAAACAGGAAAGAGGGTTTAAATGTCTTTGGATTGATTGATTTTGAATACGCAATGACCAAATTGAATAACAATAATACCTCTAGCTAATGTTCAGTATTCTTCGCAGTATATTGCTGACTTTTCTTCATATATTTCACAAAACAGAAACTGTGGAATATCCTGAAGTTAAGCCATATCTTGCGCCGCGATACAGGGGAAGAATTGTACTTACACGTGATGAAGAAAAGAAAGAGAGGTGCGTGGCTTGTTATCTCTGTGCCGCTGTGTGTCCTGTAGATTGTATCTCGCTTCAGGCAGCAGAAGATGAATCCGGCAGGAGATTTCCTGAGTTTTTCAGGATAAATTTTTCGAGATGTATCTTCTGCGGGTTCTGTGAAGAAGCCTGTCCTACTTATGCGATACAGCTCATCCCTGATTTTGAGATGGCAGAATATGTAAGACAAAATATGGTTTACGAGAAAGAATATTTACTGATTAGCGGACAAGGAAAATATGCAGGTTACAATTTTTATAAAAAGGCTGGTGTAGATATAGGTGTAAAAGGAAAAGGTGAAGGTGAGAATGAGGAGTTGCCGGTGGATATTAAAGAACTAATGCCATAAGAGTAAGATGAGTAATTTCAAAACATATTATAAAAAAATAATAGTTAAATAGTTAAGACCCCCTTCCTAACCTTCCCCCACGGGGGAAGGAACCGACCGTTAATAAATTGACCGCTGGGTAGTTTATAGAGAAACCAGATTAATGGGGGATCATTTCCCCCCTGGGGGAAACAGGAAAGGGGGTTACTAAAAGGTAGAAACATGAATGTATTCTTTTACATAGCAGCTTCAGTAGCGATAATTTCGACGATTATGGCGATATCAGGCAGAAATGCAATTCATTCTCTGCTATACCTTATTTTATCCCTGTTAGCAATTTCAGTCATATTCTATTTGTTAGATGCCCCATTCGTTGCTGCTCTTGAGGTAATCATCTATGCAGGTGCAATTATGGTACTTTTCATCTTTGTCACAATGATGCTGAATATCGGGCAGGAAAGAAAGACGGAAAAGAAGTGGCTTAATCCGCGAATGTGGATTATTCCTTCAATATTAGCAGGTATTCTCCTTGTTGATCTCATTCTGGCATTAAAAAATATAACTTCAATAACTGTAACAAATCAGTCAATTTTGCCTAAGCAGGTAGGTATTTCGTTATTCACGACTTATCTTATAGCTGTTGAAATTGCCGGGATTCTTTTAATGGCAGGAGTGATTGGCGCTTATCATTTGGGAAGCCAGAAGAAAAAAGTGACACATAGATTTCTCGAAAAAAAATTATAAGATGCTGACAGTACCGGTTGAAACTCAATTATTGTTTGCAGGAATACTCTTCCTTCTGGGACTAATAGGCTTGCTGGTCAGAAGGAATATGATCTTCATGCTCATGTCTATAGAGATCATGTTTAACAGCGCCGGTCTGGCATTCATCATTGCAGGTACAAGATGGAAACAACCCGATGGGCAGGTAATGTTTATTTTTATCCTGGCTGTAACAGCGGTTGAAGTTGCGATCGGGCTTGCGTTAATACTCCAGGTCTATCATCATTATAAAACTCTTGATGCTGATACCGTTAATAAATTGAATGATAGTAATAACCTATAACTTTTGATGACAAACCTTATCACGCTCATACCTGCTTTCCCATTTCTGGGGTTTCTTATCCTGGCACTTTTTGGACATAAGCTTAACCGGAGATGGGCAGGCCTTGTTGGAGCCGGATCTATTGGAATAGTTGCTATTCTTACTCTGATAATTGGTATTGGATTCATAGGATCATTACCTGAATTAAAGTCATACCCGGTTATTGTCTGGAAATGGATTAATGCAGGAAATCTTAGCGCTGATATCTCATTTAGTCTCGACTCACTATCGCTGGTATTCTGCTTTGTCATTACTTTTGTCGGGTTCCTGATACACCTGTACTCAATCGAGTTCATGAAAAATGATGAAGGGTTCACTCGGTTTTTTGCTTATATGAATCTCTTTGTCGGCTCAATGTTAGTGCTTGTCTTAGCCGACAACATTTTACTGATGTATCTTGGCTGGGAAGGCGTAGGATTATGCAGTTATCTGTTAATAGGATTCTGGTATAAAGATCCTGCGAATGGGTACGCTGCCAGAAAAGCCTTCATTATTACACGTATTGGGGATACAGCGATGATAATCGGGATCTTCGTACTGTTTTTGAGTTTTGGAACATTCAATATAAACGAATTAATGTTTCAGGCATCTGAAAAATGGATTACAGGTTCTTCAATTGCTGTTTTGACAGCCGCATTATTACTTGGCGGTGCATTGGGCAAGTCAGCCCAGCTGCCATTGCAAACATGGCTGCCTGATGCAATGGCTGGTCCATCACCGGTCAGCGCGCTGATTCATGCAGCAACTATGGTTACAGCAGGTGTCTACCTTATTGCCCGTACCCATGTTCTGTTCAGCCTCGCTCCTATTGTTCAGGCTGCAATTGCTATAATTGGTGCACTTACTTTGCTGATAGCCGGTTTCAGCGCTCTGGCACAGCACGACCTGAAAAGAATCCTTGCATATTCTACTATAAGTCAGATCGGTTATATGTTTCTGGCTCTTGGTGTCGGTGCCTGGTCGGCAGCAGTATTCCATTTCATGATACATGCATTCTTCAAAGCTCTGCTTTTCCTCGGGGCAGGTGTAATAATATTGGTTTTAAACGATGAGCATAATATCTTCAGGATGGGAGGCCTGAGAAAGAAGCTCCCGGTAGTTTTCATAACTTTCCTGATTGGTTCTGCCTCATTGTCGGCATTACCATTTGTCACGGCAGGATTTTACAGCAAGGATGAGATATTATGGTATGCGTACTCATCCCAGAACGGAAGTTTATTGCTTTGGGTTGCAGGTATTGTAGGCGCTATGCTTACAGCCCTTTACTCTTTCCGAATGGTATTCATAACCTTTTATGGCGAAACCAAAACTGAGCCGGTATTCAAACCGGGCAAACTAATGACTATTCCATTAATCATTCTGGCCGTTTTGTCAATAGTAGGAGGATACATACAGCTTCCGGCATCGTTCGGAAACATTCACCTGTTCTCTAATCTGGTTGATAATACACTGCCAGTAATAACGGTCAAAGGCAATGAAAATCTTGAATTCCTTTTCCAGATCCTTTCAGCAATAATAGCATTGTCGGGTATATATCTCGCATATATTTTTTACTTTAAGAACCCCCTTTTGGCTGAATCGTTCAATCACAGCCGGCTTAATAAGTTCTTTGAAAAGGGATGGGGGTTCGATAAAGTATACGATATAGTGATTGTCAGACCAACAATATGGCTCTCAGTGATTGATAAAGCAGACTTTTTTAATTGGTGGAGTATAGGATTATCCAGACTGGCTCTTTTAGCTAACAGGTTGCTTGGTATTACTCAAAATGGGAAACTGAGATGGTATTTAATGTCGTTTGTCATCGGTATTGCCTTGATATTAACATATATGCTTTTTAAATGATACTCGTTTATCTTATTGTTATTTTATTAACAGGAGCATTGCTCTCCCTGTTCGCTGGCCGGAGGAACCCGCTATGGTCAAGGACAATATCTCTTGTTGCATTGAGTATCGACCTCCTGCTTACTATTCCATACTTATTCCAAAAAGTCATACCAGGCAATAATTGGCTTGTTGATATTAAGTATGAATGGATACAGGAATTCGGAATAAGTTTTCACTTTGCCCTCGATGGTTTGAGTCTGCTTATGATGTTATTAACTTTCTTTCTTGGCATAATTTCGGTCATTATTTCCTGGAAAGAGATAAATGAGAAAGTTGGTTTCTTTCATTTTAACCTGCTTCTTATTTTATCCGGAATTGTTGGTGTATTTCTTTCACTCGACCTGTTCCTTTTCTATTTCTTCTGGGAACTGATGCTTGTCCCGATGTATTTTCTGATTGGGATCTGGGGTCACGAAAACAGGACATCAGCCTCTAATAAATTCTTCCTATACACACAGGCAAGCGGATTACTGATGTTTATTTCAATACTTGCGTTTTATTTTGTGCACGGGCACTATACCGGCGTATATACTTTTGATTATCTGAAATTACTTGGAACTGAAATGCCAGCTTCGACTGCCTTTATGATTATGCTTGGTTTCCTTGCAGCATTTCTTGTAAAACTTCCGGTAGTACCGTTGCACAATTGGTTACCGGATGCTCATACTGAAGCACCTACAGCGGGAAGTCTTATTCTTGCAGCCCTTCTTTTAAAAACCGGAGCCTATGGATTACTTAGGTTTATTGTGCCATTATTCCCATCAGCAGCAGTAACATTCGCACCAGTTGGAATGTTCTTAGGTGTTTTAGGTATTTTGTATGGAGCCAAACTTGCTTTTGCCCAGACCGATCTTAAGCGACTTATTGCATATACAAGCGTCAGTCATATGGGGTTTGTAATACTTGGGGTATTTACTTTTAACGAACTTGCCTACCAGGGAGTTGTTATGCAGATGATAGCTCACGGAATTAGCACCGGAGCACTTTTTATATTAGCTGGGCAACTTCATGAAAGAATTCATACAAGAGATATAAATAAAATGGGGGGACTTTGGGAAAAAGCCCCGGTTATGGGAGCCATAGGACTCATCTTTTCTATGGCCTCGCTGGGCCTTCCCGGATTGGGAAACTTCATTGCTGAACTTCTTATTCTGATTGGCGCAGTTAAGACCAGTATGCTGATTTCAATCTTTGCGAGCCTTGGGCTTATAGCTGCCACGCTATACTCTCTCAGGATTATGCAGAAAGTATTCTTTGGAACTCAAAACAAGGATTGGAAAATGAATGATCTAACAATTCGTGAAAAAATAGTTTCGGCTTCACTGGTCATTGCAATAGTTGGGGTTGGACTTTTTCCTCAGCCGGTTATAGATACTGCAAAACCTGCACTTTTAAAGACACTGGAGAAGCATAAGGAAATAGTAGCTAATAATAAGACAATTAATAAAAATATATATCCATTGAAAAACATTTTTCGACTTTTTCACACTCAAATAAAGAATTAAGAACAAGTATATGACCGCAACAGATTTACTGTGTCTCTCTCCCCTCCTGATATTAGCTATCACACCAATTGTGATAATGATTGTGATATCTGTTTTAAGAAACTATCAGGTTGTGTACAGTTTTTCGCTGCTATCATTTCTTATAGCTTTTGCATCAATCTTTCTGATCGCTCCTTCCATTCCTCATTTTATTGAATCTCTGTTCATTATTGATATGTTCAGCCTGTTCTTTCTGGGAATTATAATCCTTTCAGCTCTGCTTATAACTTTACTATCTTATGATTATATAAAACGACTTGATGGAGTCAGGGAAGAATACTATATAATTCTATTTACATCAACTCTGGGAGCTTCATTACTGGCAGTTGCCAATCATTTTATTATATTCTTTCTTGGAATTGAAATGCTAAGTATCTCATTATATATACTGGTAGCCTTCCAAAGATCAAAAGACAGTTCAATTGAAGCTGGAATAAAATACCTGATCCTGGCTTCAGTCTCCGCGGCATTTTTGCTATTTGGTATGGCGCTTATCTATAACGAAACAGGGACTATGCAACTAAACCGGTTAGTTTCCAGCCTGAATAACGGAACTGCATTATCACCTCTTATAATTACCGGGTTTGGGATGATGATGGTTGGTATAGGTTTTAAGCTGGCGCTGGCACCTTTCCACATGTGGACACCAGATGTCTACCAGGGGGCTCCTGCTCCTGTATCGGCTTATATTGCCACAGTTTCGAAGGGCGCTGTTATGGCTATTCTGATAAGATTCTTCTTTAATATCAATGGATTCAATAATCAGTACCTTTTCGTAGTAATTTCCGGAATTGCAATTCTTTCAATGTTCGTTGGTAATCTCCTTGCAATAAGGCAGAAAAACATAAAAAGGCTTTTGGCTTACTCATCTATTGCAAATATGGGTTATTTGCTGATAATACTTTTGACAGGAAGCAATAAAGGAATTCAGGCTTCTGTCTTCTACCTTATATCATATTTTATTACAACAATAGGCGCTTTCGGTGTAATCTCAATTCTATCGACATCAAAAATTGAAGCAGACAAAATAGATGATTATAAAGGACTTTTCTGGAAAAGGCCGGGGATATCCTTAGTTTTCACTCTGTCTTTATTGTCTCTTGCCGGGATCCCGATTACAGCTGGATTCATTGCAAAGTTCTATCTGATATTTGAAGGGATGAAAGCCGGACTTATGGTTCTGGTATTTTCTCTTATCATCAATAGTGTAATTGGGTTGTATTACTACCTGAGAGTTATAACTACCATGTTTTCAATAGCAAATGAAAATAAATTGCCTGAACTTTCCTTCACAGGTAATTTAGCTCTTGCCACGGTTGGATTAAGCATTCTAATATTAGGAATCTATCCCGGTTGGCTTATTGATATTATTGTAAAGTATGTAGCTTTATGACAGGTTTTTCCTGTTTTCAGTGTTATAACGCCCGAAACTTAATTCTGAATTTTCTTCCTCTGTTGTATGTTAAAAAACTTTTCGTTAATGTAATATTTATCAATATACTATAATATTCCAATCACAAATATCACTAAAGAGTTCAAAAACATATTCCTCTTTAAATTCAACATTATTCATCTCCAGAATTTCAAAATATTCTTTTTTGAATGGGGTTTTTTGTGATGGTCATCTTGCGACAAGATATATTTTGCCACAGGATAATTTTTGAGTAGGAATGTGTAAAAGCATCGTACCCTTTTGCTAAAACTCCTAATCGGTTGTAACTAATGTGTACATGAAGGTCGACCTTTCATTTTACAACTTTTACAGCAATTTCAGTTGGTATAACTTTGCCGGTTACATGATCAGCATAAGCTCGTGTAATTTCTGCTCCATAAAAGAATATCATCGAAGAATAACTGGTCCAGAGCAGAATTAGAACAACGGACCCCGCCGCACCATACGCCGACCCGGGATTTGTTTTAGA
>DATCHE010000131.1:0-10487 GCA_036508535.1 Bacteroidales bacterium
AAAACCCAGACTATTAAATATCAGTTCCTGTTTGAATCTATACTAATAAGTCAGCTCGGTGGCGTGTTTGGAATTATTCTTGGTGTACTTATCGGAAATGCTGTGTCATCTATGCTGAGGTCGAACTTTGTAGTGCCTTGGATATGGGTATTGACCGGAGTTGTTGTCTGCTTTATTGTAGGTGTTGCTTCAGGTTATGCACCTGCAGTTAAGGCAGCTAATATTGATCCTATTGAAGCTTTAAGATACGAATAAATTATCTGATTATGGAAAAACATGTAATTCAGGAAGAGTTAAAAAATTGCCCGGGGATTGTCTATTATCCTGATGTAAATAAACTTGAACTCACCGGACGGTCTATTCCTGAGAATCCCGAGCTGATCTTCAAGCGTCTTGAAGAATGGATTACCCTTCATTTTGGAAAGAATAGCAGTCTGGATGTAAGTATTCAACTTGAATACATAAATAGCGGATCTTCTAAATACCTGTATGAGATACTGAAAAGGCTTACAGGATATGGCCGTTCGGGAAAGCAGGTTGTAATAAAATGGCTTTATGAGGAAGACGATGAAGCTATGCTTGAACTTGGTGAGCATTACCGCGATACAGCCGGTATTCCGCTCGTGATTGATATGATAGTATAAAAAAAGAGAGGATTTCCCTCTCTTTTTTATTTAATATTCTTGTTACTTCACTGTATTCATGTGAGCTATCAGGTCGAGAAGTTTGCAGGAGTATCCCCACTCATTATCGTACCATGCAACTACCTTAACAAAGTTGTCGTTAAGCGAAATACCTGCTTCAGCATCAAAGATTGATGTATGTGAATCGCCGATAAAGTCACTGGAAACAACCGCATCTTCAGTATATCCCAGGATTCCTTTAAGCGGTCCGTCAGCAGCAGCTTTCATAGCTTTTTTGATTGTATCATAACTTGCTGCTTTCTCAAGACGGCAGGTAAGATCTACAACAGAAACGTTAAGCGTTGGAACTCTGAAAGCCATGCCGGTAAGTTTCCCCTTAAGTTCAGGAATAACTTTGGTTACTGCTTTGGCTGCACCTGTTGATGAAGGAATAATGTTGGCAGCAGCAGCGCGACCACCTCTCCAATCCTTATTTGAAGGACCATCAACTGTTTTCTGTGTAGCTGTGGTTGAATGAACGGTTGTCATAAGAGCTTCAACAATACCGAAATTGTCATTAAGTACCTTAGCAACAGGAGCAAGACAGTTTGTTGTGCATGATGCATTAGAAACAAACTGCATATCTTTTGTATATTTATTGTGGTTAACTCCCATTACAAACATTGGGGTATCATCTTTGGAAGGACCTGACATTACAACATGTTTTGCACCTGCTGTGATATGTCCCATAGCACTTTCCTTTGTAAGAAAAAAACCTGTGCATTCAAGTATATATTCAGCACCAACCTCATTCCATTTAAGGTTTGCAGGAGATTTCTCGGCAGTAATACGGATACTCTGACCGTTTACAATAAGTTTGCCGTCTTTAACTTCAACTTTCCCATCGAACCTGCCATGAATGGTGTCGTATTTAAGCATATAAGCAATATAATCTACTTCGAGGAGGTCGTTGATTCCAACTATTTCTATATCGTTCCTCTTAAAGGCAGCTCTGAAAGCCAGACGGCCGATTCTGCCAAAACCGTTGATACCTACTTTAATTTTTGACATTTCTATATCATTAAATGGTTAATAAATTTGATCTACAAAAATAATATATTCCCAATAATAGGCAAGAAGTAATTGAGATCAATTATTCTTTTTTTCTTTTGAAGATGTTGGAAAGCTTATTAGATTCAGGATCAAGAGGATTAATAATCATTCCAAATCTGTAGCTGACGAATAATGAAAAATATATGGATTTATTATCAGAACTTGCCATAATTGGTATTTGTTTTGGAAAAACATTTATTTGTGCTCCAATCTCTACAGCGTGTATAATCTTATCCTCTTTACTATATTCGAAATTTAATCCTCCTTTTGCGTACAGACCCGGGAGTATTTTGGTTTCGTTAAGTCCTTTCGAAAAAGAAGCTTTGCCATATATATCCTGAGGTGAAGTGATATTGAATTTTTCATCTTTAGTTATAGGACCACTTGCAGTAAGATAAAATGCCTGGTAATAGATTGGCTTGTATAATGCCAATACCGGTCCGGCTCCATAGAAATATCTGATAGCAATTCCGCCCAAATCGGCTTTCTTGAAAAGTTCGCGCTGATGACCAATTCCTCCTCTGATGTAAAAAACGCTATTTAACTTTCCATAAACGTAAGTAGATTGCGATTGATTAGAAGGATTTGAGATTTTATATTCTTTAGGATGCTTAATTATGCCAGCCTCTATTTCGAGCAGGCGCTTATTAAGATAATCAATTCTGGTGGCTCCCCGATAACTTAAACCAAAACCATCACTATTGAGAAGAATTGCAAAAGATTTTTCATTTCGGAAAAAAACCTTTTGTTGTTCATTTAATTCACCCTGCCCGTACAGTGAACCTGTACCAAAAACAATTAATACCGCTAATATAAGCAGCTTCTTCATTATTTAACTGCTAACTTATAAAACTGGAGGAATTAAAAAAAAATAATGCGAATCAGACATTCTTGCCTGTCTGCTCGGTTTTTGCTTTTGAATAAGCAGGACATTCCTTTTTGTTACAGGAGCTTACAACCAATAGAGTAATAAAAGCAGCTATAAGTAAAAGAGCAAATTTTTTCATACGGGATACAATATTAATTCTTTACAAAAATAGTCTTTTCATTCTAATAACAAACTTTGAGCCAAATAAATTTTTTCGATAAGAATAGCTTCTGAAAGGACTTGTATAATCAGGGTTTTGATGAGTTTCTGTTTTTTAACCGGTCAACAAAGAGACAAAACATCTAAGAAATTGTCATGGATTGTCTCGAAAAAACAGGTAATAATGCTGGTAAATAATTGGATTACTGATCTGAAAAAACTGTAATCTTTATTGACCGGGAACCACATAAACTATTAACTTTAACAAGTTTTAATTGATTCTTTTCCATCGGTATGAATAAACGAGGCAATCGTAACGGAACATACATTACAGGCGCGAAAAAGCTGTGGTTTATAGTATCAGGCTTTATTATATGTCTGATCTTTATAAAATCCGGGAAAGAGGTAGTTTCATACACGTCTACTGATAAATATTGCGTATCGTGTCACATACATCCTCAGGCTGATCAGACCTGGAAACTTTCTACTCATTATAATAATCCTTCAGGAAATATTGTTCATTGTTCACAATGTCATCTTCCGCCTGAAGGTCATGGATATTTGCCCGCCAAGGCAAAACATGGGATAAAGGATGCTTATGGGTATTTCTTCAAAGACAGTGCAAAAATAAACTGGGAGGAGAAAAGATTGCTTGAAAACGCGAAGGGATTTGTTTATGAAAAATCATGTCTGGAATGTCATCCGAACCTTTTCCCTGTGACACTATCCATCAACGGTGGAAATGCTCATCTATTCTATACAACAAGCAAGGATCCATTGAGTTGTATTAACTGTCACATTAATGTAGGACATTACGACAAAAATGCAATTCATGCTCATGATACAAGTTTTGGTGTAACAGTAACAGCCAATCAGGCCATTTATACAGAACCGGCAAAAGTTGAAAGATTTATTAATTTCAGTGAAATGATTCCGGGAACAAATGTCTCATTTGAAATGGTTGCTGTTCCAGGCGGAACATTCAACATGGGTAGTCCTGAGACAGAACCTCTACGAAAACCTGATGAAGGGCCTGTACGTAAAATAGCCGTTTCAAAATTCTGGATGGCTAAAACCGAAGTGACATGGGACGAATACCTGGCATTCTTCAGGGCAACTGGTTCTCAGGGAAGAACTGAAGGACAGTCGGCCAGTAAAAAAAATGTTGATGCAATAAGCGGTGCCACTCCTCCGTGGGGAGCTCCCGACCAAAGCTGGGGCAAAGGTTCACGTCCGGCTATTACTATGACCTGGTATGCTGCAAATGTCTATTGCCGTTGGTTATCGAAGGTAACAGACAAAAAATACAGATTACCAACCGAAGCTGAATGGGAATATGCCTGCAGGGGAGGAACTGAAACTCCTTATTTTTTTGCAGGGAATCCAAAAGAATTATCATCAATTGGTTTGCTTAAAAAGTTTTTTAAACCTGATACTTCTAATATTAATTCAAGAGTAGTCTATAAGTTAAATAGTTCAGCCAGGACAAAAGAACCTTCATTTATGAAAGAAAATCCTTTCGGATTGGTGAATATGGCCGGTAATGTTGCAGAGTTCTGTTTTGATTTCTACTCCCCCGATGCATATAAAGCAGATTCAGTGGGAATGATAAATCCCAAAGGCCCTATAACCGGACAGGAACATGTGATTCGTGGGGGGTCATTCAAAAGCGATGCTAAAGATGTAAGGAGTGCAGCCCGCGATTTTACCAAAACAAAGGCCTGGCTGGTTACTGATCCGCAGATGCCAAAAAGTATCTGGTGGTATTCCGATTGTATCGATGTGGGATTCAGAGTGGTATTGGAGGCAGATACTTCAATTTAGAAATAAGTTGAAATAAGTTGAACTAAGTTGAACTAAGTTGAAAATGATATAGAAATGGAGAATATCGACAGACGTAAATTCATTGGAAAAACAACTCTTGCAGGACTTGGATTAGCTGGTTCCGGAGCATTCATAGCAGCTTGTAAAAGAAAGCCGGATGTAAAGATCCTTGGTCTTCCCCCTATTTTAAGCGGAGCACCAAAGGGTAAAAAACTGAGAGCCGGACTAGTCGGTGCAGGAGCAAGAGGTACAGGAGCTGCCATAAATTTTATAAGTGCAGGACCAGACCTTGAAATAATTGCCCTTGCTGATGTTTTTCAGGATAAGATTGATGTCTGTCGCGAGAGATTTGCATCGTTCAATCTGCCAATACCTGCTGAAAACTGTTTTGTAGGTTTCGATGCCTATAAAAAGCTAATGGCTCTTCCTGATCTGGATGTCGTTATTCTTGCTACGCCACCACAATTCCGACCGGAACACTTTCTGGAGGCCGTTTTGAAAAACAAACATGCTTTTTTGGAAAAACCTGTGGCTGTTGACCCCGTTGGGATACGATCAATAATAACGTCTGGTAAAAAAGCTGAAGCTATCGGATTATGCGTTATAACCGGAACACAGCGGCGCCATCAGGAAGACTATATTGAGACATATAAGCAGGTAATGGGCGGTGCTATAGGTACAATCACATCTGCCAAAGCATTCTGGAACCAGGACCATGTATGGTTTCGTGAGCGTGAAAAAGAATGGAATGATATGGAATATATGATCCGGAACTGGAACAATTTCTGTTGGTTATGCGGCGATCATATTCTTGATACACATGTACATAATATAGATGTTATAAACTGGTTCATGGGTAAATGTCCGGAGAAGGCTATTGGTTATGGCGGACGTCACCGTAGAGTTACTGGTGATCAATATGACTTTTTTAGTATCGATTTTGATTATGGAAATGGAGTCAGCTCACATAGCATGTGCCGTCAGATCGACAGTTGTGCAAATGGTACCGGTGAACTCATAATGGGAACAGAAGGATATACAAACTGCGCCAACACAATATGGGACCTGAAAGGAAATGTGAAATGGAAATTTGAATATCCTAAAGATGAAAACGGTAATCTGATGGACGCTATAAAAATTCCTCCCTATGTTCAGGAACATATGCATCTTGTCCATGCAATCCGAACAGGTAATTATGTTAATGAAGCAGAACAGACTGCCCTCTCAACACTTACAGCTATAATGGGAAGAACTGCCGCATATACCGGGCGTTTGATAACATGGGATGATATTTTTAAATCTGATATGGATCTTGGTCCGGCTAAAATTGAATTCGGTCCGGTTAACATGGTTTTTGAAACTCCAATTCCAGGAACACCTGTAATTGTTTAAAATATAAATCATTGGCGTAACGGCAAGAAGATTTCACTCAAACATCTTCAACCTCAAAAATAGTGTTATGATTTCACTTGTAATACCAATATTTAACGAAGAGAAATTGATTGATGAATTGGTAAAGAGAACCATTTCGGCGATTGAATCATTTATCTCAGATTATGAGTTGATTTTTGTTGAAGATGGAAGCACTGACCACAGCCTTATCAAGCTTCTGGCGTATAAGGAAAAAAACAAAAAGATAAAAATACTCTCATTATCAAAGAACTTTGGTCATCAGGCTGCCTATACATGCGGTCTGGAATATGCAAAGGGAGATATTGTTGTAATGATGGATGGCGATTTACAGGATCCTCCTGAACTACTTTCAGAGATGTACAGGAAGATCAGCGAGGAAGATTATGACATTGTAAGTGGTAAGAGGACAGGGAGAAAAGGGAAAAATGGCAGAATCATCTATGAAGTATTGTTTCACTTGTTTTTTAAAAATATTGGTGAAATAAAAAACATGGAGAATTCCGGTAACTACTCCATGATGAAGCGTGAAGCAGCTAACGCTTTGCTTATGATGAAGGAGAAAGTCAGGTATCTCCCCGGTTTGAGAACATATATCGGTTTCAAACAGGGTTATGTTGAGTTTGTGAGAGATAACCGGTTTAAGGGCAATACTAAAATGAGCATTCGAAAGCTCTTCATTCTTGCGGCCGATGCAATATTTTCCTTTTCAAGATTTCCAATACAGTTTTGTCTGATCCTGGGGGCATTAGGCGCACTGGTTTTTATGGGCGCCGGTATATATGTTTTAATTGCCAAAGCATACGGTTTTGCAATTATTGGATGGTCGTCTACTTTGCTAAGCATCTATTTCCTCGGCTCCATTCAATTGATTTTTATGGGAATTCTGGGCGAATATGTTTACAGAAGTTATAAGGAGTCGCAAAATCGTCCGATCTATTTCGTCAGGAAATATTATGATGGCGATCAGGAGAAATGATGAAAGTGACGAAGTCAAAATATATTTTCATTTTCTTAGCTGTATTCCTACTCTTAATAATGCTGGTCACAAGCAGAGATGCCGGGATAACATGCGATGAAGTCCTTCATTATAATCATTCTGTCTCAGTCTATAACTATTTTTCAAGTCACGGAGAAGATCAGTCTGCCCTTGATACTCCTGTTTCCAACCTGAAATACTATGGCCAGTCATACGACAACCTGGTAACAATATTTATAAGATGGTTTAATATTGAAGATGTTTATGGATTCAGGCATCTGATGAGTTCCCTGGCAGGGTGGGTTGTTATTTTATTAACAGCACTTTTTGCCATATGGATGGCGGGTTACGGAGCCGGTATTCTTGTACTAATCCTTTTCGCTATTTCACCTACTTTTATAGGACATACGCAGAATAACCTGAAAGATATTCCATTTGCGCTGGGTTACATTGCAAGTATTTTTTACACTTTTAAATTTATTGTTTCAGGCAGAAATGTTCCATTCAAAGTTATTTTGTTTCTGACTGCAAGTATTGCCTTTTCAATAAGTATCAGGGCCGGTGGTTTGCTCCTGATCTGTTATCTCTTCTTTTTCTTTATTATCTACAATCTGGTTAAATATTTCAGAGAAAAGGAAATAGATATTATTGAGATCAGGACAAAGTTGTTATGGATGACCATTATTACAGTAGTAGTCTGGTTATTAAGCATTTTATTATGGCCTTTTGCACTTCAGAGTCCGGTTAAGAATATTCTCGAATCTTATAGTGTAATGGCCCATTACCCCGATACATTTCGTCAGATATTTGAAGGTAAACCTCAATGGTCCGATAATATGCCATGGTATTACCTGCTTAAATCGATGGCAATTACGATTCCTGTTATTGTACTTACAGGCCTGGCTTTATTCACAGTTTTCTGCCGTCATCTGGTTAAGAAAGACAAGGCAGTCCTGTATGGATTTTTAATTTTTGCAGTTTTTTTCCCTCTGGTTTTTGTGGTTTTTGTGAATTCGAATCTTTATAGTTCCTGGAGGCAGTTTCTTTTTATCTATCCTGTTATTGTTTTATTAGCTGCAGTAGGATTTAACTATTTGTTTGATTATTTGAAAAGTAAATACCTTAAATGGGGTGTAATTCTACTATTCCTTCTTCTTTCGGTTCATCCTCTTAAGTTCATGATAAAAAATCATCCTTACTGTTATCTGTATTATAACCAGATTGTAGGGGGTCTGAAAGGGGCTTATGGTAATTATGAGACCGATTATTATTATGTTAGTCAGACCGAAGCATCAGTATGGCTTATTAATTATCTGAAAGAAAAGAATGTTACCGGCAAAATAAAAGTTAAAGCAACTTTTTCTGTAGAATGGCAGTTCCGTAATCAACCCGAAATTGAAACTTCATATTTCCGGTATGAAGAGAGAAGCCTTTCAGATTGGGATTATGCAATTGTTGTAAACAGATATATTTCACCTTTTAAATTAAAGAATAAGTTATGGCCGCCTGAAAATGCCATACATGTTATATATGCCGATCAGATTCCTGTTTGTGCTGTTATTAAAAGAGAATCTAAAGATGATTACTATGGGTATAGTGCTTTAACTGAGGGAAGAACAAAAGACGCAATAAATTATTTTGAGAAGGTTGTTCAGACAGATGATAAGGATGAAATGTTTTTTTATATTTTTGCATCAGCTTTATTTGACGATGGACAATTTCAGAGAGCAGATTCGGTTTTAAAAGCAGGATTAAAATTCAACCCTGATTTTGAACCGATACTCATGTACCTGGGAAATATTGCAAAATTTCAAAATAAGCCGGACGTAGCAATAATGTACTACCAGAGGCTTATTACAGCAAACATGAAGTACTTTGAAGGATATGTGGCACTTTCAGAATTATTGGCTGAAAGGGATGTTTTAAAAGCCCGGGATTTATTGAAAACTTGTCTGACAATGAGTCCGCATTTTAAGCCGGCAATAATTGCGCTTGCTGATACTTACCGGCAGTCAAATCCCGACATAGCTAAGAAGTATGATGAACTGGCAAAAAGTATTAAGTAATTTATAAAGAGTTAAAAGATGAAAAAATCATTATTAGTGTTTTCAATGACTTCACTCCTTCTTGTTGGAAGTATGAATTTTGCAATGTCACAAGAGCAACCACAACCAAAAAAGGATTCCGTAAATATGGATAATACTGCGAAGCCTACATTCTACTATGCTATTGAGGATGAAAAGAGTGAAACAAAAGAAAAATCCCCAATAATTGCCATTATCGCAGGAGGTTTAGTTGTAGTTGCAGCTGGAATTTTCTTTTTAACAAGAAAGAAGAAGAAATAGTAAAGTTCAGTGACAACTGTCAGGAGCTTTATTTATTTGAAACTGTATCCTTCAGCCTTTTGTCTTTTGTCTTTTGTCTTTTATCTTGATTAAAGCTTCACCCACGTGTTTCCTGCTTTATCAGAGTTGACAACAGAATGGATAAATTATTTTCTGCTTCCATCTTCCTAAATTCTCTAACAAGTATATTAAGTATTCTTTTTAAAAACAGTAGTAGAATCGGGTATGTTCAATATGTTTTAGTAAAAGATCTCAGAACATTTTAACAAATAACAGGTTATCTAATACCTTCACTTTCAGACTACAAAATTTACTGAAAATTGCTTACTTTACAGGATAATCTATAATACAAAAAATGACAAATATTACAGGTATTTTATCGGATCGCAGGACAATTCGAAAATACTCCTCAGAACCGGTTGATGATACTCTTATAAATGAACTGATCATAATGGGTTGCCGCGCTTCTACAACTGGTAATATGCAGCTTTACAGTATCATTATAAACAGAGAAGATGGAAAGAAAAAGGAATTGGCTCCTTTACATTTTAATCAGAAGATGATTACGGAAGCTCCGGTGGTTCTGACATTTTGTGCAGATTTCAACAGATTTAACAAGTGGTGCCGTTTGAGAAATGCAGATCCGGGGTACGATAATTTCCTGTCGTTTGTAACTGCTGCGATTGATGCTTTAATTCTTGCCCAGACAATCTGTATTGCTGCCGAAGCAAAAGGACTGGGTATATGTTATCTCGGAACAACGACATATAATGCCCATAAAATTATTGAAGTATTAAAGTTGCCAAAAGGGGTTGTACCGATTACAACAGTTACTCTGGGATGGCCGGCAGAGAAACCCGAACAGGTAGACAGGATACCGTTTGATGCTGTGATTCATAAAGAAATTTACCACAATTATTCGAATGAAAGTATTGCAGAATTTTACAAGGCAAAAGAGAATAGAGCTGATTCACAACAGTTTGTGAATGAGAATAATAAATTATCTCTTGCACAGGTATTTACAGATGTGAGATATAAGAAGGCAGACAATGTTCACTTCTCAAAGATCCTGTTAAATGTACTGAAGGAACAAGGGTTTATGGAGCAGTAAATAAGACAAAAGACAAAAGTAAAAAGACAAAAGTTTAGAACCATCACTACATTTG
>DATCHE010000132.1:0-62354 GCA_036508535.1 Bacteroidales bacterium
CGAAACATTTCAAACTAATTGTGATTCAATGAAGGCAATGATTTTGGCTGCGGGACTAGGCAAACGTCTTGGGAAGATAACCGAAAGTATTCCCAAGGCTCTTGTTGATATAAATGGAAAGACAGCCCTTCATCTGGCTGTTGAGAAATGCAGCAATCATGGATTTGACGATATAATAATAAATGTGCATCATTTCGCTGATATGGTTGAAGCCGAAGTGGAGAACCTTATAAAAATCGGGTTTAGAATAACTGTGTCGGATGAACGTGAGATGCTGCTTGAAACAGGTGGCGGATTATACAATGCCAGAGGTTTTTTTGATAATGAGCCTTTCCTGATTTATAACGTAGATATAATTTCTGATCTTGATCTTTCAGCGTTGTTCAGATATCATCTTGAAAAGAAAGGTCTTGCTACTCTGGCTGTGAGGAATCGTCCGGGTAACCGTTTCTATCTTATTGATGATTCCGGCAGGATTTGCGGATGGAGAAACAAAGCAACCGGGGAAGAGATTCTTACTGGCAAGAATGCAGGAGAACTTTCGGAGATAGCTTTCTCAAGTATGCATATCGTGGAACCTGAGATATTTAAATATATGAAAGAAGGAATCTATACTATGACAGATCTTTATCTCAAATTATCTGTAAACCATAATATTTTTACTTACAGAGATGATACTGGTTACTGGGGAGATATTGGAACACCAGAAAGTCTTGAATATGCCAGGAAGCAGTTCATAAATAAATAGATTATGGGTACTGGGTTCTTGGTCCTTGGTACCAAATTACCAGCAACCAGCAACCAGTTAGAGCTTCCAAAACGTCCTTGTGAAGATAGTGAATACGGTAATAATCTCCAGTCTTCCGATAATCATCAAAAGGGTTAGAACTAACTTACTTGTCTCAGGTAAATGGGCGAAATTACTCATGGGGCCCACTGTACCGAGTCCGGGACCGATTGCTGCCATACATGTTGCAACTGAACTTGCTGAAGTTATAGGATCGACTCCTGTTACTACAATAATAATTGTTCCAAGAACAAAAATGAATAAGTATAAAACAACGAAGGATAGTATGGATGTGTTAGCATTTTCAGGAACACTCTTACCATTTAATTTTATGAATGTAATAGATTTTGGGTGATTGAGTTTAACAAAAACTGCCTTAATGTTTTTTATGACAACTAGATGTCGGGCCATCTTTATTCCACCGCTTGTTGAACCTGTGCTACCACCTGCAAACATCAACAGAAAAATCAATAAAAGAGCCGGGACAGGCCAGAGAATGTAATCAGCTGATACATAACCTGTGCATGTGATTATGGAAATGGTCTGGAAAAAACCTTCACGGAAGGATTCCTCAAATGATCTGGTCGAGTTTACAAGCAGAATTATAGTTGCCAGAGCGCCGGCTATTATAGCTACAGTAATATAGAACCACAACTCTTCATTTTGTTTGATTTTCTTAAAATTAAATTTCAACAGATAATAATATATAACCTGACTTGTTCCTGCCAGAAACATGAATATCATCACAATATATTGACTGTAGGGTGAGAAGGACATCATGCTGGTGTTCTTTGTTGAAAAACCTCCTGTTGCAACCGTACCCAGGGAGTGACAAATGCTGTCAAAAAGATTCATGTCACCAAAGGTCATTAGTATAGTTTGGGCAAGTGTAAGTCCCAGGTAAATAAATAGTATCCTGAAAGCGATAGCCTTTGTCTTTGGATGAATCTTTTCTTTCATTGATGATTCAAGGCTGAATAACTGGTAACCCGTAACTCTCAGGGAAGGAAGTATAATTATTATTAACATTATTATCCCAATACCACCAAACCAATGAGTCAGACTTCGCCAAAACAGGATTGAATATGGCAAAATTTCAACATCTGTTAAGATTGAAGAACCTGTTGTTGAAAAACCTGACGTAGATTCAAAAAACGCATCAATAAATGAGGGAATTGTGTTACTTAAAAGATAAGGTAAAGTTCCTAATAACGAGAAGATCACCCAGGATAAGGTCACTGCTATATATCCATCGCGGTTGCTGAATTTATTTCTATCAGCTTGTCTCGATATAAGATAAAATAACCCGGACAGCAGAAGTGTTATGGAAGCAGACCCAAGGAATGGATAAAGAGATTCCTTATATATAATTGCAACAGGTAAACAGAAAAGATAAGATATAGTTTCTAAAAGTAATATGGTACTTAAAATGCGTAGAATTAATAAAGGATTGATCAGCTTCATACTCTGGGTTAGCAAATTTTATGATACAAATATAGCAGAATTAGTTTTCTAAAAGTTTCAATTAAGGATGAAGCTTGAGAGTACAAAAATCAGTGGTATGGTCAAATTTATGTCTTATATTTGTGCCAGGTAATTATTGAAGTGGTTTATACTGAAAATACTATTAATCTATATGGGAAAAGTATTAGTTATCGGCGCAGGGGGAGTAGGAACAGTTGTTGTCCATAAAATGGCCTCACTTCCCAACATATTTACTGAAATTATGTTAGCAAGCCGCACAAAATCCAAGTGTGATGCCCTTGCTGAAAGAATTGGGAAAGACCGGATCAAAACAGCAAAAGTTGATGCAGATAATGTTAAGGAACTGGTAAATCTTATCAGATCATTTAAGCCTGATCTTGTTGTTAATGTTGCTTTGCCTTATCAGGATCTTCATATAATGGATGCATGCCTTGAAACAGGTGTTGCTTATCTCGATACAGCCAACTACGAACCACTCGATGAAGCAAAATATGAATACAGCTGGCAATGGGCTTATAACGATCGGTTTAAAAAGGCAGGTATCACAGCAATTCTTGGATGCGGCTTTGACCCCGGGGTCACATCAATTTATACCGCGTATGCTGCAAAACATCATTTTGATGAAATGCATTACCTCGATATCGTTGATTGTAATGCAGGTGATCATGGTAAAGCATTTGCCACGAATTTTAATCCCGAAATCAATATCAGGGAGGTAACCCAGGAAGGTAAATATTACGAAAATGGAAAGTGGATAATGACCAAACCACATGAAATACATAAACCATTAAATTATCCGGAGATAGGCCCAAAAGAATCTTACCTTATAAATCATGAGGAGCTCGAATCTCTTGTAAAGAATTACCCTACTCTGAAACGGGCCAGGTTCTGGATGACATTCGGACTGGAATATCTTACCCATCTACGTGTAATTCAGAATATTGGAATGGCAGGTATTGAACCTGTAATGTATGAGGGCAGACCGATCGTGCCAATTCAGTTTCTGAAGGCAGTACTTCCTGATCCGGGTGAACTTGGTGAAAATTATACAGGTCAGACATCAATAGGATGCCGTATAAAGGGAATAAAGAACGGAAAGGAAAAAACATATTACGTTTATAATAATTGCAGTCATGAGGCAGCTTTTGCTGAAACCGGTGCACAGGGAGTCTCCTATACAACAGGAGTTCCTGCAGCAATTGGCGCAATGATGTATCTTAAAGGTATCTGGAAAAAGCCAGGTGTGTTTAATGTGGAAGAATTTGATCCCGATCCATTTATGGCTGAACTCAATAAGCTTGGATTACCCTGGGTTGAACTGCATGATGTGGATCTGGAGCTGTAGAATGGGTGATGATTATTGGGTCCTCAGCTTTAAGACAAAAGACAAAAGTAAAAAGACAAAAGTAAAAGTGATAGATTATTATAAGCTCCCTTCCCCGTGTTACGTTATCGAAGAAGAAAGATTTCGTAAAAACCTTGCTCTTATCAAAAAAGTATCTGTTGAATCAGGTGCTGAGATAATTCTTGCCTTCAAAGGATTTGCCATGTGGGGGGTTTTTCCAATCCTCAGAGAATATATTTCAGGTGCTGCAGCAAGTTCTGCCGATGAAGCTCGTCTGTGCTTCGAAGAGATCGGTTCTCCAGCTCATACATATTCACCTGTATATAAGAAGAGTGACTTCAATGATATAATGAAGTATAGCTCCCATGTCACTTTTAATTCATTGAGCCAGTTCCGAAAATATTCGACTGATTTGCAAAATTATTCTAAAAATATTTCAGCCGGATTAAGAATAAATCCGGAATTTTCGGAAGTAAGTCATGGACTTTACAATCCTTGTTCCCCCGGATCGAGGCTTGGAGTGATAGCTGAAGATTTGACAAATGGTTTACCTGAAGGAATAGAAGGACTTCATTTTCACGTTCTGTTTGAATCGGACTCGTATGCCCTCGAAAAAGTTTTGCAGATTGTTGAAGAGAAATTCGGAAGGTTTTTTCCGCAACTGAAATGGATAAACATGGGTGGCGGACATCTCATAACGAGAAAAGATTATAATACGGATCACTTAATTAAAGTAATTAAAGAGTTTCGTGAAAAGTCTGGCCTGCATGTTATTCTGGAACCGGGAAGCGCTTTTGCCTGGGAAACAGGTGAATTGGTATCAACTGTTGAAGATATAATTGAAAACCAGGGTATTAAAACTGCAATTCCGGATGTTTCTTTTACAGCTCATATGCCTGATTGTCTTGAAATGCCATACAAACCAAAAATAATCGGAGCAACTGACCCTGTTTCTGGAAAACCAACATACCGAATCGGAGGTAATTCATGTCTTTCAGGTGATGTTATGGGTGAATGGTCATTCGATAAGAAACTTAAACCGGGAGACAGGATAGTGTTCCTGGATATGATCCATTACACGATGGTCAAGACTACTACCTTCAATGGTGTTCATCATCCATCTATTGGTATCTGGACTTTAGAGGGTGAATTTAAACTAATAAAGGAATTTGGGTACGAAGACTATAAAAACCGGTTGTCTTAAATTTGATTGTCTTGCAGTCGTTTGTCTATATAGCTATTACAGCCTCTATAGCTTACTTCTTTCTGTTTATTGTAATATCCGTAACAAACATCTTATCGGTAACTATAACTGCATTTACAATCTTCTCTGCAACTTCTGCCGGGTCCATAAAAGTGCTGATATTACGATTCTGCCCCGGGATTTTCCAGAAATCTGTTTTCATGCCACCAGGATATACTGCAATAATATTTCGATTGGTACCTTTAAATTCAGTCCTGAGAGCTTCGGTGTATCCTCTTGCTCCCCATTTAGCTGCACAGTAAATTGTCTCTTCAGCTCTTCCGAATAGTGCTGAGGTTGACATTATATTTACAATTGTGAGTTCATTTTCATCCGGGGTTAATCTTAAAACAGCAGAAGTGAGCAATATCATACCCTTCAGGTTTGCTTCAAAAACAGAGTCTATCATTGCCGATGTTGAGGTATTTGCTTTTGTGAAAAGACCTCTTCCGGCATTATTATAAAGATACTCAACTGAAAGCCCTTTTTTGGATATGTATTTTTCAACATTTAATATTTCTTCTTCTTTTCCGATGTTGCATTTCAGTGATTCAACAAAACTCTTTTTAGCCGATTTTTTAAGTCTTGCAGTAGCTTCAGAAAGTTTCGTACTGTCACGCCCAAGGATCAGGACATTTTTTCCCAATTTAACAAGGAGTTCAGCTATTTCCAATCCAAGACCGCTTGTACCGCCACTAATTACCGAAATCTTTTCCATTTTAGATTTTTTTCAAATATATTCATAATTCCTGAATTTTGTTTTTGGGTATGATTTCGATATTTATGCAGGATAATTTTGAATGGGTTTGTTGGTTATGCTGCTTTTACTACTTTTGCGACTCAAATTCTTTTTATGCATAAGAGTCGGGTAAATACCTGGGCACATCTTTCCCTTCTGGCAGCCAATATTATTTATGGTTTAAATTATTCCATAGCAAAGTCTGTGATGCCAGACTCCATTAAACCATTCGCCCTTGTTTCTTTAAGAAGTATTGCAACTGCTGCATTATTCTGGACTACAAGTCTTTTTATGCCTAAAGAACCTGTTAGAAATAAAGATTTGCTTTTTCTTTTTGGCGTTTCCTTTTTTGGAGTTGTTATAAATCAGACACTTTTTCTGGTAGGATTGGATATGACTTCTCCGATTAACTCTTCAATAATACTGTCTACAAACCCGATTTTCGCGTTTGTCTTTGCAGCTTTGATACTAAGGGAAAGAATAACGTTTCTTAAAGGAACAGGACTCGCAATAGGTCTTTCCGGAGTTCTTCTGTTAATACTGCAGAACGGTACTCCTGATGTGAGCAGCTCTACTTTTTTGGGAGATGTCTATACCCTTGTTAATACTATCAGCTGGGCATTTTATACAGTAATAATTAAACGGATGCTTGAAAGATACCATCCGATAACTGTTATGAAATGGACCTTCCTGTTTGGAATGTTTACTAATATTCCTCTTGGCTATAACCAGTGGAGTACGATGGATTGGTCAGCAATATCTTTTAATGCCTGGCTTGCTATTGGTTTTGTCGTTGTCTTTGCAACTTACCTCGGTTATCTGCTTATTACTTTCGGTCTCCGGCGACTAAGTCCTACAGTAGTCAGTACCTATACTTACACTCAACCAATAATCGCTGCTTATCTGGCTTCAATGCTGGGTCAGGATCATATAACTATTGTAATGATAATCTCAGCTTTGCTTATCTTTGCCGGTGTATTTGTTGTCAGCCGCCAAAAGAATACCGTAATATGAGGGCAATATCATTCTTTTTTCTTCTCCTTGTTGAATTGCAAATTGCCTCAGCAAATGATGGCTACCATCGTAAAATTTATGTTGATGTTCTTCACTATGAGTTTAATATTGCAATAAATGACTCAACTGACAGAATTGAAGGAAATGCATTAATAAAGTTAAGGTTCCTTGAAAATACTGATTCAATTTCCTTCGATCTGAGTAGTTTAAAAGGAGATGGTAAAGGGATGACCATAACGGGTGTTAGTGAGGGTGCCAATAATATTAAATGGGAGCAGGGTAAAGAAAACTTAATGATCTTTTTCAATACTCAGGCCAGACAAAATGATACTCTGGAATTTAAAATTGAATACAACGGAATTCCTTCTGATGGATTGATAATATCGAAAAATAAATTTGGTAACCGTACATTTTTTGCCGACCATTGGCCCAACAGAGCTCATAACTACCTCCCTTGTATCGATCATCCTTATGATAAAGCGTCAGTCGATTTTCTTATTTTGGCACCCGACAAGTATAAGGTTGTGGGAAGCGGAATCCTTATTGAAGAATCAGATCTGCCTGGTCCTATGACGCTTACCCATTGGAGTGAATCTGTTCCTATTGCAACCAAGGTGATGACTTTCGGGGCAGCTGAATTTGCGGTAAAATATGCCGGAAGTGTAAATAATATCCCGGTCTGGTCATGGGTCTTTCCTGAAAACCGGATCGAGGGCTTTTCCGACTATTCTGTTGCTGTTAAACCGTTGGAATATTATAGCAGTATAATCGGACCTTATCCATACAAAAAACTGGCAAATGTTCAGTCCAAAACAATATATGGTGGTTTGGAGAATGCTGGTACAATTTTTTATTCAGAAAAATCTGTTACAGGCCTCGGTAAAGCTGAAGGATTAATGGCTCATGAGATTGCCCATCAATGGTTTGGCAACTGTGTTACTGAGGCTGATTGGTATCATATATGGCTTAGTGAGGGTTTTGCCACATATATGACATCGCTTTATTTTGAATCTATTCAGGGTAGAGCGAGGCTTGAATCTGACATGAAATCAACACGGGAAAGGGTTTTAAAATATTACAAAATAAGCCAAAAACCCATCATCGATACAACTATTACCGATCTGATGGATTTACTGAATGTCAATTCATATCAGAAAGGAGCTTGGGTACTCCACATGCTGAGATATGAAATTGGCGACACAGTTTTCATGAAGGGATTGGCTTCGTATTATAAAAAGTATTATAATTCAAATGCGTTAACTGAAGATTTTATGCATGTTATGGAGGAAGTAAGTGGTAAAAACCTTGAAAAATTCTTTAAGCAATGGCTCTATACTGCAGGTCAGCCGGAACTCATTATCAGAAAAGAGAAAGGAAAGAAACAGGGAATGACAGACGTATATATTGAACAGAGACAAATGCCACTCTTTGAATTCAGTCTTGAACTTTTGATTAAAGATAACTTGGGTGAGAGGCTCGAAAAAGTTTTTATAAAAGAGAGAGTTACAAAAATTGAAGTGTCGTCAGTTGATATTGTTTCAATTACTCCGGATCCTAATATAAACTTGCTTTTCAAATAGAAAGTAGTGTCTTACTTGTCGATGACACCTGATCCGATCACTTCATCACCTTCGTACCACGCAGCAAACTGACCCGGAGCAACACCCCTTTGCGGTTTGTCGAATATGACATATATACCGGCCTCTCTACAGTAAAGTCTTGCTTTCTCCAAAGGCTGCCTGTATCTTATCCGTACCATATAATCGCGATTATCACCTGGTTCCATCAATAAATCTCTTCTGATCCAGTGGGCCTCATCTTTTCTGATAAACAACCCTTTTCTGTTTAGTCCGGGATGTGAATGTCCTTCACCAACATAAACCAGGTTATTTTCAACATCAGTGCTTATTACGAACAGTGGTTCTTTATGTCCCCCGACGTTCATACCTTTTCTCTGACCAATTGTAAAGAAATGTGCTCCGTTATGCTGTCCAATAATCTTTCCAGATGATGGTTCATATTTAAATGGTTCAGCCATTGAAAACAACATTTCTTCAGAAACCTTTTCATCAGGGAATCCAGCTTCTATATCCGGATACAACTTTCTTTCAGTTATTTCAACTATATTTCCCTTCATCGCAACCAGTTTCTGCTGTAAAAATGTAGGTAAATCAACCTTCCCGACAAAACATATTCCCTGAGAATCTTTTCGTTGGGCAGTTGCAAGCCCCAGTCTTTCAGCAATTTTCCGTACTTCAGGTTTTATCAGATCGCCTATTGGGAAAAGGGCTGTAGAAAGTTGTTCCTGACTCACCTGACAAAGGAAATAACTCTGATCTTTGTTACTATCTTTTCCGGACAGCAGCTTGTAAATTATTTTTTCTCCTGAGCTTAACTCAGCTTTTCTGCAATAGTGACCGGTTGCTACAAAATCACCGCCTAATTTCCGTGCTTCTTTAGCAAAAGAATCAAATTTTATCTCTCTGTTACAAAGTATATCCGGATTTGGAGTTCGTCCTTTTTCGTATTCAGTAAACATGTAGTCAACAACTCTCTGACGATAAGGCAGACTCAGGTCAACCATATGAAAAGGGATTCCTATTTTTTTTGCGACCATTTCTGCAAACATAAGATCATCTTCCCAGTGGCACTCGCTCTGAAGCAATCCTGTTGTGTCATGCCAGTTTCTCATAAACAGACCTGTAACATCATACCCCTGTTCCTTAAGAACCCATGCAGCAACACTTGAGTCCACTCCGCCTGATAGCCCTATGACAACTCTTTTTTTCACTGTGCAAAGATATGGAAAAATGCTAACTTTAACCCCATGGGAGAAGGAACATTGACAATATACAGCGCTTCGGCGGGTTCAGGAAAAACCTATAAACTGACAGGTATTTATCTTAAAAGCCTTTTCAGATCGAGATATAGTTACAGGAGAATCCTTGCAGTTACTTTCACCCATAAGGCCACAGCCGAAATGAAATCCAGAATTCTGGATAACCTCCATAAGCTTGCATCAGGTGAAAATTCAGAGTATCTGGCTGAACTGGTACAAGAGATAAAAAAACCTGAAGAATGGATAAGAAATGAGGCAAAAGAAATACTGAATACTATTTTACATGATTTTTCGAGATTCTCTGTATCAACTATTGATACTTTTTTCCAAAAGATATTGAGGGCTTTTGCCAGGGAGGTTGGTCTGCATCCGGGATTTGCCATAGAGCTGGATCACAGTACAATACTTTCATCTGCTGTAGATGAAATGATTTCTGCTTCTGCGACTGATCCCCAACTTTTAAACTGGCTGACAACCTATGCAATGTCGAATATTGAAGATGAGAAGAGCTGGAATCTGAAGGAGGGAATAGTCAAACTTTCAGAAGAGCTTTTCAAAGAAAAATTCAAGATTCTTTCATCCGGTGAGCGATCAAATCTTCAAAACAAAGAATTTCTCTTTTCCTATATAAAAAAGGTAAAATCAATCTCAGTTTCATTTGAGAAAAACCTTCTTGATTATGGTAGAAAATGTGATGAGATATATACACTTTATGATTTGTCGGAAGATATGTTTTACCGGAAAAGCAAGGGAGTGCCGGGATTTATAAGTTATATGTTATCAGGTAAAATAAAAGAACCAAACAACTGGGTAAGGGAGATATCTAACGACCCTCCACACTGGTCCACCGGCAACCCGGTACCGCAGTTGCAGGCAGCAATTAACGGCGGTTTTGGAGAGACTGTTAAAGAAGCAATACGTTATTTTGATGAGAATATTATCGATTACAATAGTGCCAGTTCTATCCTTTCAAACATTTACGCTCTGGGCATACTTTCTGATGTTCTGCATAATGTTCATGTTATAACCAACTCCGAAAACAGCTTTCTCCTTTCCGATGCAGGTGAAGTGATAAACCTGATAACCAAGGGAGATCAGACTCCTTTTATTTACGAGAAAGTAGGTACAAAGTTTGAAAATTTCATGATTGATGAGTTCCAGGATACTTCAACCATTCAATGGAATAATTTCAGTCCCCTGATTGAAAACAGTATGGCACAAGGCTTCGACAATCTGGTTGTTGGCGATGTAAAACAATCGATTTACAGATGGAGGAACAGCGACTGGCAAATATTAGGATCCGAACTAATGCAATTAGTAGATAATGAAAGAGTTATAAGTAAGCCATTATCAACTAACTGGAGAAGCCGTTCTAATGTTATAAAATTCAATAATACACTCCTTTCGATAATTCCTTATCAGATTGATGAGACACTTAGCGACGATACACTTCCTGTTAATTTCAAAAAATTGTATTCTGAAGCTGTTCAGATTGATCCGGGCAAAAAGGCCGGAGGCTATGTAAGGTTGGAATTTATCGAAAACGAGGATGAGCAAAAATGGCAGGAGACAGTAATTGAGCGTCTTCCCCGTGTTATCGAATCATTTCAGGATAAAGGTTACAAGGCTTCAGATATTGGTATTATAGTAAGGGATGGGAAAGAAGGTGCTCTTATGTTAAAAACATTTATTGACTATAGTAATAGCTGTCCACCAGATAAAAAACTTCTTTATAATTATAATGTAGTCTCAAACGATTCGTTGCTGCTTTCAAATTCGCCCGTAATAAACTTTATAACAGCTGTAATCACCGTTGTTAATGATCCTCCTGATATGATAGGAAGAGCTCTTATGTTAAGGTTGTTTCTGCTTGCAAAAGGAGATGTTGAAGCCGATAAAGCGCCTCTTATAAAAACTAAGCTTATTGAAGTATCGCGTAATTACTTTCCTGATGGATATGAAGCTTTTCTTGATAAGGTCCGGCAAATGCCTTTATTTGAAGCAACTGAAAGTATCATTAAATTTTTTGGTCTGGGAGAATATTACTGGAACGTGCCTTACCTGAATACTTTTCAGGATTATATTGTAAGTTTTACTGAGAAGAACAATTCTGACTTCCAATCATTTCTCAATTGGTGGAAAGAAACCGGTGTGAAAAAATCAGTAGTCTTACCCGGAAATCAGGAGGCGATGAGGATTCTGACAATTCATAAGTCTAAAGGACTTGAATTTAAGGTTGTTATATTGCCATTTCTTTCCTGGAATCTCGATCACATTCCTTCTAAACAGCCAATTCTGTGGGTTAAACCAACAGAAGCTCCATTTAAGGAGCTGGGAATCGTTCCAGTAAAATATGGTAAAGACTTAATAAATACCATCTTTTCAGATTATTATAAAGAAGAAAAATCTTCAGTTTACCTCGATAATTTAAACCTTTTATACGTTGCACTCACAAGAGCTAAAGATGCTATTTATGCTTTTTCAATTGATAATCCTAAATCCAATAGCACAGTTGCAGGCTTACTTAAGAATGCAATCACTCTCAAAACCGGCATTCCGGAAGCATCTGACTTTATACTGAATAGCTTTTATAATATTGATAAAAGGGTATTTGAATTCGGTGAGATTCCTGTTAACAAAAGGGAACAAACTGATAATATGAATTTTATCACTTCAAATTATCCTGTTAGTCGTGAGATGGAGTCGTTGAAGCTGAAACTTCATGGTGAAAACTATTTTTCATCAGAAACTTTATCCGTTCGAAAAGAAATAAACTATGGGAAACTGATGCACGAGGTTTTTGAGGGTATAAATACTGCTTCTGATATCTCACTCGCTGTCAGAAAGTTGGTTATTGAGGGTAAATTACCTGAAGAGGAATCAGCAGAAATAGAAAGAAGAGTTAATTCGCTTATCAGTTTACCTCAGGTAAATGAATGGTTTTTACCGGGCAATCAGGTTATGAATGAAGCAGGAATTTTATTGCCCTCCGGAATTACCCGCCGACCTGACAGAGTAATCTTTAAAGATGGAAAAACCATTATTATAGATTTCAAGTTCGGAGAAGAAAGTGATCATCACGCTGAACAGGTTGAGCAATATCGTCATTTATTAATCGATATGGGTTTCAGCAGTATAGAAGCCTTTATTTGGTACGTTGATAAGAACAAAATTATTTCAGCATAAATGTCAGAAGCCGGAAAAGAAATATTATCATATCCCTGGGGCCACGAACGAAGATTCAACGCCTATTCTAATTATTTCAGGGGACTGTATGGTGCCAGAGTGCAAAAGGTTTCAATTGATGCAGGATTTACCTGCCCGAACCGCGATGGAACAAAAGGAACCGGTGGTTGTACTTACTGCAATAACGACGCATTTAATCCTTCCTATTGCGTACCAAAAAAAACAGTTACTCAGCAAATAGAGGAAGGCATCGAATTTCATAAATGGAGATATAAGGAGGCAGTGTCATACTTAGCTTATTTTCAGGCGTATTCCAACTCCTATGCTCCGTTAGAAACATTAAAAAAGCTATTTGAGGAGGCATTGAGTTTTCCAGGGGTTATTGGTTTGATTATAGGCACACGGCCTGATTGTATTGATGAAGCAAAACTGGCATACTTTCAGGAATTATCAGGGAAATATTATCTGGCTGTTGAATACGGAATTGAATCTTGTTACAACAAAACACTAATGCGAATTAACCGCGGACATTCATTTGAAGACGCTGTACTGGCTGTTGAACAAACTGCAGCTCTCGGTATTAATACGGGTGCCCATTTTATCTTCGGATTACCCGGAGAAACCAGAGCGGAAATGCATAATCAGGTTGATATAATTTCGAGGTTGCCTCTTAAAACAGTAAAATTTCATCAGTTGCAAATAATAAAGGGAACAATAATGGAAAAAGAATTCCAGGAAAAACCTGAAGATTTTGAACTCTTTTCATGGGAGGAGTACCTCGACTTCTTTGTATGTTTTCTTGAAAGACTTAATCCGGCTATTGTCGTTGAACGATTTACAGGTGAAGCTCCTCCACGCTTTCTAACAGGGGAGGGCTGGGGTAAGAAACGTACCGACCAGATAGTCAGTCTGATTGAAAAAAGGCTTGAAGACCTCGATACATGGCAAGGGAAAATGTATGTTAACCAGTAGAGACGCAAAATTTTGCGTCTCAAAAACAGTAACCAGTAGAGACGCGATGTTTCGCGTCTCAGAAAAAGCAACCAGAACCTATTTTATGGAGTATTTCCTCGAAAGCATAGCAAAATCTCTTTATTCAGAATATGGAAATCAGTTAAACCGACACTGTCTGGTGTTTCCAAACCGTCGTGCCGGGCTTTATTTTCTTAAATATCTGTCAACCAGGATTGAAAAGCCAATTTGGGTGCCTTCTATTCTGACTATTAATGAACTGTTCAAAGCATATTCTCCTTTGCAGACTGCCGGCAATGAAGTACTTCTTTTTGAATTATATAAGGTTTACAGGAAACTGAAAAAATCATCAGAAAGTTTTGATGATTTTTATTTCTGGGGAGACATCTTGTTAAATGATTTTGATGATATCGACAAGTATCTGGTAGACGCGTCATTGTTATTCAGTAACATTCAGGATATCAAAAATATAGATCAGCAGTTTGGAGACCTTTCTGAGTCGCAGGTTGAGATAATACGTCGGTTCTGGATCAATTTTAATCCGGATAAGCCTACAAACGAAAAATCCGGATTTATTAGTATTTGGTCCATTCTTTTCGATCTGTACACTGGTTTGAAGAGCTCTCTCAGAGGACAGGGACTGGCATATGAAGGGATGATTTTCAGAGAACTGACTGAAAGCATTCAAATGAAGAATAATTCCTCAATTGAGTGGGATATGGTTCATTTTATCGGATTTAATGCACTGAATGAATGTGAAAAGGTGATAATGAACAGATTCAAAAAAGAAGGTAAGGCACGTTTTTATTGGGACTACGATGAATCATACCTTTCAGAAACTAAATTGAATTCCGCCGGATTCTTTTTGAAGGATAATCTGAAAATATTTGGCAATGATATGCCGGCAGACTGGAGTTACAATTCAATGATATCAGCTATTTCCCCAACTACGAGGCGTCGTGTTATTGATACTTCTTCTGATGTAGCTCAGGTCAAGTTAATTTCACAATTAATCGAAAACCTGCCTGACCTTACAGAAGGTAATGCTCACCATACAGCAATTGTTTTGGCTGACGAAAGCCTGTTAGTACCATTATTGACCAGTCTGCCTGAGAATGTGGGAGATATCAATATAACCATGGGATATCCACTTAAACAGACCCTTGTTTATACCCTGGTAAAACATCTTATGGATCTTCAGAGAACAGCTACAATTTCAGGTGGTGAGTTAAGCTTCAGCCACAAAGATGTTATAAGTGTCCTGAAACATTCATTAATGTCAGGATTAATGAGCGTATCAGATAATGAGATAATAGAAGAAATAACAAAATCAAATCTTGTATGGGTGCCATCTCATTTGTTTGCTCAGTCAGAACATCTTTTGAAGGTCTTTAAAAAGCCCCTGACCCCAGTATTACTACAGGGATATTTCAAAGAAATGCTTT
Organism: Bacteroidales bacterium; assembly: GCA_036508535.1. Lineage (GTDB taxonomy): Bacteria > Bacteroidota > Bacteroidia > Bacteroidales > VadinHA17 > LD21. Next base: position 15,056 of record DATCHE010000132.1, read on the forward strand.
CTCTGATTGCTTCAAATGACGAAATTAATCCGGATGTGTCTTATAATAACCCTGTTCAGCGAAGTATTCGTAACGAATTTATTTACAGAATAATTCTTTCAATAAACAGGCTCGAGACAATAGTAAATAGTCCTGATGTTAGCTTTAGTACAGACACGTATATTCGGATACTTGACAGGATGTTAAGAAAGCAATCTGTACCCTTCTCGGGCGAACCATTATCCGGAATTCAGATAATGGGTATTCTGGAAACTCGGGCTCTTGATTTTAAGAATCTGATTATTCTGTCAGTTAATGAGGGTGTTATACCGGCTGCTTCTTCCGGGTCGTCATTCATTCCATATAGTTTGCGGGAGGCTTTTGGGCTGCCTTCAATAAATCATCAGGAATCAATCTATGCTTATCATTTTTACCGGCTTCTTCAAAGAGCTGAAGATGTGACTTTCATTTATAACTCTAACTCTGAGGGTTTAAGAAGTGGCGAAATGAGCAGGTTCCTTACCCAGATGAAATATGAAGGATCAATGAAACCCGATTTCATGAATCTTAACTTTGAGATAAGAACGCATACTTCAATTGGAGAGGGAATTGAAAGGACAGAAGAACATATTTCACAACTGAACTCTCAGTATCTCAATAAGATCAATAACAGTGTTTTATCACCTTCTGCTATAAATACGTGGCTGAATTGCAGAATGAAGTTCTATTATCGTTACATAAACCGCCTGAAGGAACGCGACCAGGTCGCCAAAGATATTGACCCTGCAATGCTTGGGAATATTTTGCACGAAATGATGAGAAGTCTTTATCAGGATTACACCGGAAAGGTTCTGACCGGAGTAATGTTAGATTCGTTTATTCGGAATAAGCAGCTCCTTGAAAGGGTCACAAATAATGCCATAAATGAAAAACTTAATAATGGAAAAGATGGTATAATAAGTGGAAATGAATTGATAGTCAGGGAGGTATTAATGGCATACCTGAACAGAATACTAGTTACTGATAAAAAGCTGGCGCCATTTACAATTCTCGAGCTTGAGAACTCTTTCAGCTTTTCAATGTCTGTACTCTCAGGTGGATCACAAATTGAGGTTTTAACCGGAGGAAAAATTGATCGGGTAGATCTCGTAAATGGAGTAATCAGAATTGTTGATTACAAGACAGGTACAGTATCTGAGAGTATAAATTCCATTTCAGAATTGTTTATCGACGACAGGAAAAAAGACTCAGATGGATGGCTTCAGACATTACTTTACTGTGAAGCGTACATGGCAAAAAATAAGGGAATCGTTTTAAGACCGTCCGTCTATAAGATTAAGAAATTGGGGGGAGATTCGCTTGCAGATAAACTTAGAATGAAAACTGAAAACAAAGGTGAAATTGTAGTTGATGACTATACCCTGGTTAGAGAAGAATTCCTTCGAGGGCTTAAGTACGTCATTTCAGAAATTTTCAGCAGTGAAGCACCATTTTCAATGACTACCGATATAAGAGGGAAATGCTCATATTGTCCTTACAAAGCATTATGTCTTAGATAACCTGAATAGATTAATAGTATAATAATCGTTTATTTTTTATAATTTAGCTCAACTTTTAATTTCTGGTATCGATGGTTACAGGTTACACAACCTATAAGATTGAGGTCAAAAATGTTAAATTTATTTCTGATGATGGAAGAACCTGCCCACGAACTGCCATTGTTACGTTTCACGATGAGGAAGGAGAAGAGATTGGTTCTGAGTTATTTGGAGCCGTTGAGCTCAGCTTCATATATAACCTTATTAATGAAGGGAAAGATGTAAATCTTGATAATTGTTATGTTTCTGAATTTTCCATTTCTTCCTACAGAAGATATAATAGTATTGAAAAGAAAGTGCTGGTTCCCATCAAAGGTTTTTCTGCCAAAAATGCATTCTTTGAAGCAAAAATTTCTACAGATTTTTCATTTTCTTCATTTTCAGATGGAGAAGTCAGCTTCGAAGGCAGCCACTTTGCTAAAGGAAAAGTACTATTCGCAGGTTCCGTGTTTGGTAAAGGAAACGTAATTTTCTCAAATACACTTTTCAGAGATGGTAATATTGAGTTTGCCGGAACATCTTTTGGTGATGGTGATTTTATGTTTAAGAATGCAATCGTCAGGAACGGTATTAAGGATTTTCAGGATATAAAATTCGGGAAGGGAGAGGTAAGCTTCGCAAATACAGAATTTAATCACGGAGAACTACTGTTTATAAACACCCATTTTAACGATGGCCGTTTTAATTTTAAGGTTACCAGAATTGGAGGAGGGAAGGTAGATTTTCACTATTCGGTTTTTGGAGATACTGAAATAATGTTTGAAAGAACTGAATTTGGGAATAGCCGCGTTGATTTCAGAACAGTAGATTTTGGTACAGGTAGAATAAACTTTAATCGTTCAGTATTTGGAAATGGAGAGGTTAATTTTGAAGGTGCTTCCTGCAAAGCAGGTAAGATTCAATTCAAAAAAGCAGAGATGGGTTCGGGGCGTAAAAACTTTAACCTTATGGAGATGGAGGAAACTGATGTCAGTTTTGAAAGGACTGAATTTGGTGAAGGAGACGTCAGTTTCTATGAATCAAAGTTTCATATTATCTCGCTTAAATCTTGTCATCTCGATCATTACTTTGATCTTCGTCTCGCGAAAGCAGATTTACTTGATGTTTCAGATACAATCGTAAGGGACATTGTGGACCTGGAACCATACGATTTTCCTGTTATGATAAAAACCCTTGACATGTCAGGGATGAGGCTTATCGGCAAGCTTTATATCGACTGGCGGCACAACGAGTGCAACGATTCTATTGCACAACAGGAAGGAACTACTTTAAGACAAAAAGCCGAACAGTTCAGAATTCTGAAGGAAAACTTCAGTGGAACAGGAAAATATGAGGACGAAGATGAAGCTTACATCATGTTTAAACGCTATGAGGCAAAATCGTGGCTTACTGAACAGAAAGAAAAGGGGGGAATCACTAAGATATTGAGTTATGTCCCTAACAGTTTTCAGTGGCTTGTATTTGATAAAATTGGTCTTTATGCGACTTCCCCGGGTCGTGTCCTTTTTAGTGTTGTTGTATTCTGGTTTTTCTTTGGATTACTTTATTTCCTGGCAGAACTTGCCGGATTGGGAAAAACAATGTCATCTGTAGGAAATCCTGACCAGTTATCGATTTTACTTCAATCCTTCTACCATAGTGCAGTTACTTTCTTCACAATTGGTTATGGTGATGTATTTCCGCAGGGACTTAGCAGAGTAATTTCTGGTCTTGAAGGATTTATGGGAGTATTTATGATGTCCTACTTCACGGTTGCTTTCGTGAGGAAAGTTCTCAGATAGAATTATTTTTCTATTTCGCGTTGAAGAGCAGCCATCTTTATTGCAGTTACAGCTGCTTCGTCACCTTTGTTTCCATGTTTACCACCAGCTCTGTCAATAGCCTGTTGACTCGTATTTGTGGTCAGAATACCAAATATGAAGGGTATGTTATATTCCATATTTAACTGAGTAATGCCCTGAGTTACACCCTGACAGATAAATGTAAAATGAGGTGTTTCTCCCTGAATAACACATCCAAGACAAATAACTGCGTCAAGATCATCGTATTCTGCCAGGAATTGTGCTCCCAGTGTAAGTTCAAAACTTCCCGGTACATGCTTTACAACAATATTTTTACTTTTTGCTCCATGTTTTTTGAGGATATTGACAGCCCCCTCGAGCAACGACCATGTAACGTTCTGGTTCCAATCTGAAACCACAATTCCAAAGCGCATTTCACTTGCGTCCGGGACTTTTTCAGGATCGTAAGCTGATAGATCATTGGTACTCATAATAATAATAATTTTAAAAAGAAACGCATCTGCCTCAAAAAGAAATGAGCCCGATGCGTGATTCTATAAATGTAAAGAATTTGCCTGACTTACTTCTTAATCAGAATATTAACTCGTGCAATATACTTTTCTATTGTGGTTCCTTCTGTACTCTCGGGATATGATGTTTCTATACGTTCATAGATCTTTAGCGCTTCTGCATAATTGCCTTTTAGTTCATGAGTCTCACCGGCCTTCATCAGAAATAATGGTGTGTTAAATGAATTATTTGCAAAATCAGCAGCTTCGACATACTTTGAAATGCCTTTATCAAGATCACCTAATTCGATATAAGCATCGCCTGTAGCACCAATGGCTAATGATCCGAGGACTTTATCTTTCTTTGAGTATTTATTAAGGAAATCAATTGCTTCCTGATAATTACCCAGATGCAGATAGCAAATGCCAGCGCTGTATCTGGCAAGATTACCGGTGTTTGTAAATTTATAATCTTTGGCTATATCGAGAAATCCAAGGTAGTTTCCATCACCGTTTAATGCAAGTTTTAAAGAATCCATTTCAAGATATTTCTCTGCCTGGAATATCTGAGACTGGGCCTCATCGTTTCTCTTATTTAAATATAGCTTACCAAGCCAGAAAAGTCCAACTAAAACAACAATAACTCCTAATGCCATCAATAAAGGTTTATAATTCTCTTCAAGAAAATGCTCCGTTCTGGTCAGGGTCTCTTCAACACTGGAAATGGTCGTTGGATTTTCATCCTTTTTATTCTTTGCCATACTGGTCTTTACTGATTAAATTAAAAATTTACCACCGCAAAAGTAATTTTTTTCATACAATTTTAAAACAATTAATTTAATGAATATCAAAAAGTCAGGAAAATAATTTTTATCTTATTGAATATCAGTTGTTATATATTGAATCTTAAGAGCCATTTTTATTATATCAAAGGGGTTTAATTTACTTTCGTCCGTATCTTTTTCTAACTTTGAAAAATTAATCATGATAATTTAATAATATTTGCCTTTTGTCTTTTTACTTTTGACTTTTAATTATTAACTGAGACGCAAAATTTTGCGTCTCTACTTACTACATACTACTTACTTCCTCAAAATGTATCTCAAAAAACTTACCCTCACTAATTTTAAAAACTATGAGCTTAATGAGCTTGAGTTTTCACCAAGGATTAATTGCTTCGTGGGCAATAATGGTGTAGGAAAAACTAATATCCTCGATGCAATACATTATTTGTCACTTACAAAGAGTTTTTTTAATAATATCGATAGTATAAGTGTGAGGCACGGTGAAGAGTATTTTATTATTCAGGGAACATTTGCCAGGGAAAGCGAAGAAGATAACATATACTGCGCGTTTCAGAAGCAAAAACAGAAGCTTTTGAAAAGAAATGGGAAAGAGTATCATAAACTATCAGACCATGTTGGCAGGTATCCGGTTGTAATGATATCTCCTGCCGACAGTGCTTTGATTACAGAAGGCAGTGAAGACCGACGCAGGTTCCTGAATAAAATAATAAGTCAGTATAATGCTGAATACCTTGATTCTGTGCTTCGGTACAATAAGGCACTTCAACAAAGGAATAAATTACTTAAAGATTTCAAATTATCAGGTAAATTCGATAGTGAAGTTCTTTCGATATGGGATGCCCAACTTGTTAAATATGGAAGTTATGTTTTCAGCGAAAGACAAATCCTTGTAAATGAACTTATTCCGGTGTTTCAGGAATACTATTCAATGATTTCTTCAGGTAAGGAAGTCGTGAAGCTTAAATATCGTTCTAATCTTTTGGAAGGCGACTTTTCTGAAGCCCTTCTCAATTCTGTATCGAAAGATCGTTTTTTGGAGTACACCACAATCGGAATTCATAAAGATGATCTTATATTGGAAATGAACGATTTTCCTGTGAAATCACTTGGTTCTCAAGGACAACAGAAGTCATATCTGGTAGCTCTGAAGCTTGCAAAATTCGATTATATCAAAAGAAAAGCTGGTTTTGCTCCGGTTTTATTGCTTGATGATATCTTTGATAAGTTTGATAATGAGCGCGTTGAACAAATAATCAGACTCGTAGGAAACCCCCGGTTTGGTCAAATATTCATTACCGACACACATCAGAATCGGCTGCAAAACATTTTATCATCGCATAACACTGATTATAAACTTTTTAAGATTGCAGAAGAGGGCATTGAAGTGCTAACAAATGATGAAAAACCTTTAGATGAGACGAAGTAAAACCATATCTCTGGCCGAGGCTGTAAAGGATTATATCACTGAGATGAACATCGGTGGAAAACTAAGTGAGGCTGGTGTTATCAACTCGTGGGAAGAAATTGTTGGAAAGGCTATTAGCTCCCGCACTTCAAAAATTTATATTAAAGACCACATTCTTTTTGTCCATCTGAATTCCTCAGTTGTGAGAAATGAATTACTAATGCTGCGTCAGGTGCTCAAGGATAAACTCAATGAAAAGGCAGGAACCGAAGTCGTTAAGGACATAGTGCTCCGTTAAAAAACCAGTACCCAGTACCCAGTACCCAGCAACTCTAATTATTAACTGATTTTATACGATGTTCCCGTTATCAGAATTGACTTTTTAAGATTTTTATTTGAAGTAAAGTGAAATTCGTTATCATTTGCTTTTAATAAGACTTCTCCGTTTTTGATCGATATTAAGATAGGAGTAGAGTGATTCTTATATTGTAGAAAATCAGCCAGTAAAATGGCTTTTTCAATACCATCTCCGCGTCTGAAGTTCCAAACTTCATCGGGCAATGCAAGTCTCGACCCGTCATAAATTGACTCATCCGACATGTTATTTAGTATATCATAAACTTCTGAAGAAATCTTTTCATTCAAATCCGAAATACAAACAGGATTTCGTTCAATTGCAGCTTTTATGAACGGCAACCAGTCTATTTTATCCATCTGCCTGTAAACATAAAGAGTGAGAAGAGCCAATTCTGAACTTCCGGCATTTCTGGTTATTGTGTCGATGATTTTATCGCGGTTGTCTTCGGCTGATATATTTAGTTTGATGTTATTTGTAAAATTCTTTTTATTATCCGGTATTTTAGGATCGATGAAAATGAAATCATTTATCTCATTGAACATTTCATGAATGATCTCTTCAGATATAATCCCGGTTACATTAATAAATTCATTTTCAATCTCTCTCAGGTTCTTCCCATGAGATGCATCAAGAATATCTTCAATATCGTTCAGCATGATTTTGCCCAGAATGGGACTTAAATGAAATTCATCACCTTCTATTTCTTTTACAAGCGCTTCACGTGTATCGGCCGATAAATTGAACTTGCTTGTATGCTCGTATTCGAACATTTTTTCAAGTGATATGTATCTGAGCTTTCCGGAACACTCGCATCGGAATTGGAATAGAACCTTATATTTTGACTTAAAGCGAAGGAAGTTAATGAAAATCAGGTTGGTTAGTTCTGTGGAGAGAAATTGCTTCAGCTTAAGAGAAAATGTACTATATTCATCCTTATCAATAGTAGCTTCATTGTATAAAGTATGAACATAGCCCGAAATATGTGATACGATAGTTACCTTTTCGTTTTCCATGGCTCTTTTGGCCTTTTCAGAAAGCGATGTGCCGTTATACCACATATTCTTTGTTACAATTCTTCTGTTATTGGTTATTAATCCGTCTTTCTCAATAATAAAATTCTGAGAATGTAGCGGAGTGGCAATAAGGAATATTTTTTCGAGTGGAACTCTTCCTACCACAAACATGGCCGCGGCATAGAGTGCAGCCAGTGATACGCATTCTCCTGCTCCGGAGGAGAAATTTTCTTTATACCTGAAGGCAGACATTGCTTCAATTGTTTCTGTCTTCCAGTACGGAATGATATCAGAATCATACTTATCCAGTCCAAAATGTTTCCTGATATCTATGTCGAAATAGTACTTGTCTCCTTCATATCCAAACAAAGCGTTTGACTGCTTAAGTAACTCCATATCAAAAAAGTCACTAAACCTGCCAATTTCAGCGGTTTTGGAAGTAAGACCCCATGTTGAAAGGTCAAGATTGAAAACAAAGTTCTGAATAATGTACTGTTTTATCCTGTTAGCTTTGTTTGTAAAACTCTTCTTTTCAATATCTTTAAACCAGGGATCCTCTCTCCAGGCCCATAATTTGGGAGAGATAATATTCGCGAGAATTAGAGGATAAAACAGATCGGGGAAGATAAAAATCTCCATATCCGAAAGAGTGAGCGCTGATGAATACTTTTCAAGTGCTTTTTTATCCGAAAAGTCTTTCCTTACGATTGAATCCATAAATTATTTTAAATTCTACAAAACTGATAACACCAAATGTGAAGTAAAGTTTAATAGTACCTCTCAATTCCCGAAAAGAAAAAATTAGCCTCTATAATAGCATTTTCAACACTATCCGATCCATGCACTGCGTTCATCTGTACGGATACAGCAAAGGTTTTTCTTATGGTTCCCGGTTCTGCTTTGGCAGGGTCAGTTGCTCCAATCAGCTTTCTGAATTGCTCAACAGCATTTTCATGAGTTAATATCATTACAACAACTGGTCCGGAGGTCATAAACTCTATAAGACCTTCATAGAATGGTTTCCCTTTGTGGACAGAGTAAAATGATTCAGCCTGTGGCATTGTTAATTTTACCATCCGCATAGCTGCAATTTCAAACCCACCTTCATTTATCATAGCAAGAATTGGTCCTGTTTTCCCTGTTCTTACTGAGTTTGGCTTAATAATCGAAAATGTAAAATCGCTGTACATAATAAAGCTTTTTTAGATATCTAATAATCGAATTGGTCTTCAGGAATAATTTCTATCTTTGACCTCTTGAAAAATACAGTACAAAAGTGATTGATTTATCTCAATATACAAAAGAATTATCTATACTTTTTTCATCATCGGAAAATATTTTGCTTATATGCCATATTAATCCTGATGGTGATGCAATAGGCTCACAGTTAGCTCTATATCATTTTCTCAAAGCAAAAGGAAAAAATGTAGATATGTTAGCTCCAAATTACCTCCAGGATTTTCTAAAATGGATGGATGGATCTGCGCATATTAACATTTTTATAAAAGACAGAAAACTAAGCCGAAAGCTTATATTAGAGGCAGATCTAATTGTTCTGCTCGATTTCAATCATTCTAACAGGTTGGGTGAAGCAGAAAGTTTAGTTCTTGCTTCAAAAGCAAAGAAAATTATAATTGATCACCACCTCGACCCTGGAGATTTTGCCGACCTCACAATTTCTGAACCTTCAAAATGTTCTACAGCAGAAATTGTTTATGAACTATTGGCTGAAATTAGTGGGGCCCCATTCATCAGTAAATCAATTGCTGAGTCAATCTACGTGGGCATTGTTACAGATACGGGTAACTTTGAACATGGGGCATATTCATCGAGAACATTCAGGATTGTGGCGGACCTTCTCGATTCAGGAATTGAAAAGGTAAAAATACTTAATCTGATTTATAATAACTTTTCTTCAGACAGAATAAGGCTTCAGGGTTTTGCACTAAACAAACGAATGGTTGTAATCCCGGAATATAAAACCGCCTATATCTTTCTTTCAAAAGATGATCTGGCTGAATACAACCATGTAAAGGGCGATACAGAAGGGTTTGTAAATATGCCTCTATCAATCAAAGGAATTCACTTAGCGGCACTTTTTATCGAAAAGGATAATTTTATAAAGCTGTCTTTTCGTTCAAAGGGCAACTTTCCTACAAATGAATTCGCCTCACAATATTTTTCAGGTGGAGGACACTTAAATGCGTCGGGTGGCGAATATTCGGATACTTTAATAAATACGATTGACTACTTCCTTAAAGTTCTTAAAGAGAATGTATGGAAATTTGAAGAATAGGCGTAATTATATGATACTAAAATATATAGTATTTGCTTTATTTGCTTTGGTTTCTTGCAGAAATAACCCGGGAAGCACTGTTTTAAATTCAAGACCCGGAAAGGATGAAATGGCTGGCCTAAACAGGTATTTTGTACAGAAAGACAGAGAACGGATACAAAATTATATCGTGAGAAAAAATCTTAAACTAACAGAGTCTGCAACCGGTCTGTGGTATCAGATAATAAAAGAGGGTGAAGGATTGCATTTTACGGACAATAATAAGGTAGTTATGGAGTATGAATGCTCTCTACTTGATGGAACCAGCTGCTATTCATCTAAAAAACTTGGACCTAAAGAACTGATATTGGGTAAAAGTGAAATGGAACCGGGTATGAATGAGGCTCTTCGATTGTTAAAACCGGGAGCTGAAGCTATCTTTATTTTTCCACCCTTTCTGGCATATGGCCTGATCGGAGATCAGAATAAGATACCTTCAAGAGCTATAATCGTATATAATGTTAATATCTTGCGCAGTAAATAATACTTGCACGATTTTTGCGTTGATTAATTATTGATTTGAAAATTACTTAAAATTCTATTTATGTTTAAAAAGAACAAAAAAACAATTCTTCTGTTTCTAACGGCATTATTGTTAGTCACTTTAGTTTCCTGCGACCCAACCAAAAAATATGAAAATGAAGAAAGTGCGATAATTAAGGATTATCTCAGTAAAAATCCCGATCTGAATTTCCAACTGCAACCCAGCGGATTATACTTTCTTGATGTAGTACCAGGAACCGGTATTTCTCCTGTTTTGTACGATTCAGCTTTTGTTAAATATACCGGGAAATTTCTTAATGGTTCTGTTTTTGACACAAACGTAGGAACAGCCAATGTGTTTGGTTTTGTTGTCGGATATAGTATTTATGGTTTCTCTGAAGGGTTAATGCTTATGAAGGAAGGTGGTAAGGCTACTTTACTCATACCTTCGAATCTTGCCTATGGACAACAAGGATCTTATCCTGTTATCGCGGGTTTTACCCCTTTATTGTTCGATGTTGAACTAATAAGAGTCAAACCTGCTGTAGTCAAGTAATTTTATTGGAGAACAAATATCACTAATTTATCCGTTAGCTGAGGAATATTCTGTTTCCAATCTGATATTTTCATAGTTTTGATTGATTCTGATGCAAGGGTAATATCTGCAGCTATACAAAGTTTTGTATCACCTTTGCAGGCATCGATAATTGATTCAATCATCTTTTGATTACGATAAGGGGTTTCCATAAAAATTTGTGCATACCCGTTATTTGCTATCTTTTCCAGTTCTTTTAGTTTTGCTGATCTTTGTTCAGGTTTAACCGGAAGATATCCGTTGAAAGTAAAATTCTGCCCGTTTAGACCCGATGCGATAAGGGCCAGAATAATTGACGATGGACCGGATAAGGGAGTGACTGTGATTTTTTTCCGGTGTGCCAAAGAGACTATCCGGGCACCGGGGTCTGCAATACCCGGAAGACCGGCTTCGCTCATTATCCCAATATCATATCCCTTAAGCACAGGTTCAAGATAATTAGCAATATCAGTTTCTCCGGTATGTTCATTTAATTCAAAGAACACAGTGTCGTTTATTGGAAACTCCCTGTCGATAAGTCTTAAAAACCTTCTGGCACTGCGAAGGTCTTCAACTATGAAGTAACGCAGACTCCTGGTAATATTAAGTACTTTTTCGGGTATTACTTTTTGAAAATCCTCTCCTCCTAAAGTAACAGGTATAAGATAAATACTGCCGGTCACGCTATTTAATTTGTTTATTCAAATATAACAATTAATCGGTTCGTCGTGAAAAACAAAATTTTGCTTATATGTTGCCTCTTACCTTTTTTTAATATAGGTTTGTCATGAAATATTTATAAAGTGAAAATAACTTTTCTTGGTACCGGAACTTCACAGGGTGTACCTGTTATTGCTTGTGAATGCAAGACATGTCTTTCAGCAGATCAGCACGACAAGAGGTTACGAACTTCTCTACTTCTCGAGACAAATGATACAACTTTACTTTTTGATGCTGGTCCCGACTTCCGTCAGCAGATGCTGCGCGAGCATGTTATGAAACTCGATTCCATTATTCTTACACATGAGCATAAGGATCATATCTCAGGAATGGATGATGTAAGGGCATTTAACTATAAAAGTCAGGATGCTATCGACATTTACTCCGAGGAAAGGGTGCAAAAAGCTATACAGAAGGAATATTCGTATGTATTTTCAGATATCCAGTATCCGGGAATTCCAAAAATGAGACTTAATTTAATTACAGAACGTCCTTTTGAAATTAAAGATGTAAAGATAATTCCAATCAGAGTGTTTCATTACAAACTGCCTGTCTTTGGATTCAGGATCGGCAATTTTGCATATATAACAGACGCTAATTATATACCTGAAGAGAGTAAAGAGAAACTATTTGGTATTAAGTATCTGGTTATTAATGCTTTAAGAAAAGAAAAGCATATTTCTCACTTTAGTTTACGGGAAGCAGTCGATTTTATCAGGGAGATTTCACCCAAAAAAGCATTTATTACGCATATTAGTCATCAGATGGGGTATCATGAGGAGGTATCGAAAGAGCTCCCTTCAGAGATTATGCTGGCATATGATGGATTGAGCGTGTTATTAAATGAATGAGACAATAAGGGTCTTACTTTTTCTTGAAAGTCTTTTTTAGTTTGTTTTGGTAACCTGAAGAAAAATAGTACTTGTTTCTTCCTAGTTGCGAGGCATTTACCTGGGAGCCTTCCTTCCTTTTCTCCATATATGAATTCTTTTTTGACGGAGCACATTCAGTAAATATGGCAATCAGAAGGAAAATAAATAAAAATTTTATTTGTTTAATTGCTTTTGACATAGGCACCTTTGCTATTGAATCACGCCTAAAAGTACTAAATTATTATCTGATATAAAAAAAAAGCCCCACTTATCTGGCGGGGCTCAATTTTATACTTTTAGCTTTTTCTCAATTTCAGTTATCTGGTTTCTGAAATGTTTATCAGTGTCTATAAGATTGTTGACAGTTTTACAAGCATGCAAAACCGTTGCATGATCTTTCCCTCCGATGTGCGATCCAATACTGGCTAATGATGCTTTTGTAAGACTTTTTGAAAAATACATAGATACCTGCCTTGCCTGGACAATCTCCCTTTTCCTCGTTTTCCCCTGAATAAGGTCAATTGGGATTTTATAATAATCACAAACTATCTTTTGGATATATTCAATTGTTATTTCACGTCGGGAAGTACTAATAAGTTTATCAACCATCAGTCTTGCAAGATCGAGAGTGATCTCTTTTCTGTTAAGCGTAGATTGCGCGTACAAAGAGATTAGAACAGCTTCAAGTTCCCTTATATTGTTCGAAATGTTAACTGCAAGGAATTCGAATATTTCCTCCGGCAATTCGATACCATCATTGTATGCTTTTTTCTTTAGAATAGCCAGTCTGGTTTCATAATCCGGTCTCTGAAGATCAGCCTGAAGACCCCATTTAAACCTTGAAAGAAGTCTTTGTTCCATCCCCTGAAGTTCTACCGGGGGTTTGTCGCATGTCAGAATTAACTGTTTACCCGATTGGTGAAGATGATTGAAGATATGGAAAAATGTATCCTGTGTTTTTTCCTTCCCGGCAAATTCATGTACATCATCAAGAATGAGAACATCAATCATCTGGTAGAAATGGAGAAAGTCATTTTTGTTATTATTTCTTACAGACTCAACAAATTGTGTCTGAAATTTATTTGCATTTACATACAGGACTATTTTATCTGGATGTTTCTCTTTAACATGGATTCCAATTGCCTGAGAGAGATGGGTTTTTCCAAGTCCGGAATCACCGTAAATCATCAAAGGGTTGAAGGCGGTACCTCCCGGGTTGTTTCCAACGGCAATTCCTGCAGAACGGGCCAGCCTGTTACATTCTCCTTCGACGTAATTGCTGAAATTATAATCAGGATTAAGCTTTGGATCAAAATGAACTTTTTTAATGCCGGGAATAACAAATGGATTTTTAATTGATGGTTGTGTAACATCGAAAGGAACCTGAACGGGTCTGTTGTTAAGGTCTGTTTTATTTCTTGAGGGATACCGAACCGTATATGGTTTACCGTCGGAGTAATTAGAATTCTCCATTACGACGTTATATTCAAGTTTTGCATCAGTTCCGATCTCGCGTCTGAGTGTTTTTCTTAGAATATCTATATACTGCTCTTCAAGATACTCGTAAAAAAATGGACTTGGAACCTGGATAGTAAGAACGTTATTCTCAAGTTTTAACGGGATAATAGGTTCAAACCATGTCTTGTAACTGATGGATGGAATAATATCCCTTACTATCAGAAGACAGTTATTCCAAACATCATTATGTGACTTATTCATTTAGGTTGGTTTATTAAAAATTTTAAGGTTTGAATCAACCTGATTCATACAGCAAAAATTGTAAAAAAAAAACTAATAAAAAAAATTTTTTTTACTTGAATATCTCAATAAAAGTATATGTTTTTAATCATCAGCAACTTATAAAAAAAAAATAATTTAAAATGTTTAATGATCTGAATATCATATATATATGATTAATAGAATTGATTTGTTGGTGTATTACAAGTTGTTATGATTTCTTACTCAAAATTCAACATAGCATCACTAAAACGAGGACTATTTTGTTATAGATTCAGAAATCATTTTTAAGATCAAGATTATCTGACTTTTAGCAAAATTTTAATTTGCAGGTGCACTTTTCTTACCAAATATTGAAAAGTGAACATATCTTTTTGGGTTTGCCTTCATGTCCTTCAAAAGTATGTTTAGACTTTCAAGACTATGGGTCATATTCAAATAAAGTGTATCATTTGTGAGGAATTGACCTGCGGTTCCTTTTCCTTTGTTAATATTGTCAATCATAAGTGAAGTTTTCCCGAGACTTGTCTTAAGGCTAGAAATCGAAGCAAAAATATCGGCAGATGCAAGGGTATCAGATATTGTCTCAAGATTTTTGAATGTTCCACTCATGCTGGCCGAATTATCTGACAACATCTTTGTAAACTTGTTTACATTATCGAGTGTTGCTTTGAGTTCTTCTTCTTTCGATCCGATAATATTATCAAGTTTTCCTGTTGTGCTGTTAAGGTTTGCAAGAGTTTCGCTCAGATTTTTCTTAAATCCTGCATTCATTATTTCATTTACAGAACTTGTTACTGAATCTATAGTGGTAATCAGTTTTGTGAGCTTCTCAGTAACTGGAATTAGTTCTGATTCTACTGTTTTAATAAGCGATTCTGCAATTCTGCCAGGAATGGTATCTCTGTTAACATAATATCCCGGACCTGTTCCAAAAATAAAGTGAACCTTCATTCCGCCGAGAAGAGACATAGGAACAATCTCTGCTACTGTCTTCTTAGGAAGTTTAAAGTTCTTGATTACTGAGAATGTAACAACGAGTCGGCCACTTTCATCATCTAAAAAATCAATATTTTGTACAACCCCTACTTTAAAGCCATTAATCTCTACAGGACTCGACTCTGCCAACCCTCCAATCTCATCAAAAACTGTATAGTAATAGGCTGAATTAGAGAAAAAATCTTTTCCTTTCAAAAAACTATAAAGCCAGATAAAAATCAGTATTGCTAACAGTGTTGTTGCTCCAACTTTAACTTCGTTTGAGATTTTTTTCATCTAAGATTTTGTTTTTATTTCTTTTTCTCTAATACCTGTTGCAAAGGTAATATTTTGTTATCTTTTACTGCTATAACAAAAGCATCGGGATAAAGTTTCTCAATCTTTTTTCTGTATTTAACTGCTGCGGAATAATCAGCAAACCTGCCTGTTGCATACTTATATCGATCTTCAGCATTAATTTCGATAATATCTGTTAATCCCTTGAAATTTTCAGCGCTCACTTCATTTTTTGAAGTAGAATTACCAATCTGAACCATAAACAGAACCGACCCATCTGACGATAATTCTTTTGTTGAAATGTTGGTTTTAGGATCAGTAATCTGGTCATTACTCCACGAAACCCAGCTTTTACTATTAATTTCATCAATGTATTCACTGCATGCAGAAAATATTGAAGAAGCAATATACTCCTGGCCTTGCTTTGAGTTCAGATATTTTTCCTCGTCGGAATTGGATATAAAGCCTGTCTCTGTTAGTACGCTTGGCATTGTTGTCATAAACAATACCCAGAATCCGGCCTGCTGAACACCTCTGTCAGTCCGTTTTATTCTATCGGTGTATTGAGTCTGTATCTTTGACGCAAGACTTGTGCTCTGTTCCTGAAAAATGTTTTGCATAAGGCTGAACATGATGTAAGATTCAGGTAACTTGGGATCAAATCCTTCATATGCTGCTGTGTGGTCTTTTTCCAAAAGGATTACCTCATTTTCTTTCATTGCAACCTCAAGATTTTGCTGGTCTTTAGCTATACCCATTATATATGTTTCGGTACCCTTGACATTTTTGGAAGTAGTTGCGTTAACATGAATTGAAATGAACAGATCTGCTTTGACCTTATTAGCGATATTGGCACGGTCCCTGAGTTCAACGAATGAGTCATTTCTTCTGGTGTAAATGACCGTTACATTCTTGATATTCTGTTCGATATATTCACCCGTTTTAAGCGCAACAGCTAAAGCAATATTTTTTTCATAGCTGAAAGCTCCCACTGCTCCCGGATCTTTTCCTCCATGTCCGGCATCAATAACAATTATCCACCCTTTCTCATTTTTAATAGCCGATAGCGGACCTGAAATATTAATTAGAATGGAAACAAATAGAATCAATTTAATTTTATATATATTAATGGTGTGATGTTTGCCGTTATTAATTCCTGTACTCATTTTTAGTTCGCGTTTTTTAATTAGTTTTGCGCTGACATGCCGGTATCATACAAAAACTATACAAAAATAGTATTTAAGTTGTATTTTTTAAAAGAAAAGCGGTTACTTATAGTGTTCCTTGTTTTGGTCCATACTCTGTCATTGTTTTCTCAGGAAAGCAAGAGCAAAATGGACTCGTTACTGATTAGGCAGGACACTCTCATATCCGATACAATTCCGAAGAACATCCGCCGCCGCTCATCCAGTGCTATTGAGTCTAAGGTCACATATTCTGCAGTCGATAAAATAAAAAAGGATCTTATTAACAAGAAAATGTTTCTTACCAATGCAGCGGTAGTGAAATATCAGGATATTGAGATAAAAGCAGATTCTATTGTTATAGACATGAATACGAATATATTATTTGCAGCAGGGAGAAAGGATTCTACCGGGAAAATTGTCGGGAAGCCGGTTTTTACCCAGGGATCTCAGTTAATTGACGCTGATGAACTTACCTATAATTTCAAAACGACGAGGGCTTACGCCACAAACATTATCACTAAACAGGCAGATGGTCTTCTGCATAGCGAGTTTACAAAACTTCTTGAGGATAAAACATCAAATATTTCGAGGAGTACTTATTCTACATGCGATGCCGATACTCCACATTTTTATATCAACCTTCCAAGAGCAAAAGTATACCCGGGAAAAAAGATTATCTCTGGACCGGGTAACCTGGTTCTTGAGGGAATACCATTACCACTGATAATACCTTTTGGATTCTTTCCCGTTCAAACCAAAAAAGCGGCTTCAGGATTAATTATCCCCAGAATAGGTGAAGAGAAAGGAAGAGGTTTTTCACTAACAGACGGAGGTTATTATTTTGCAGCAAGCGACTATTTTGATCTTTCGCTGAAAGGAAACCTCTACTCAAATGGCACATGGATGGTTACAGCATTAACCAATTATAACAGACTTTATAAATACAGTGGGAACTTTGCTTTTAATTATGCAAGTAATATTTCGGGGCACAAAGGGCTGCCTGATTATTCTAAATCTACAAATTACAGGTTAGGATGGATATACAATCAGGATTCCAAGGCTTCACCCGGCTCCAGATTTTCTGCAAGTGTTAACATGAGTTCAAGTGGATACGATCGTAATAACAGTTACATAGTTGAAGACCATGTAACAACTCAGCGTCAATCAAGCGTAAGTTATTCTAAATCGTGGGATGGAACACCATTCAATCTTTCGGCAAGTGTGAACCATAGTCAAAATGTTAAAAACAAAACTATAAGTCTTAATTTACCTAAGGTTAATTTTAACGTCGGAAGAATTTACCCTTTGAAAAGGAAGAACAGTACAGGTACACCCAAATGGTATCAGGAAATTCAACTTTCTTATTCTGCATCTATTGATAATCAGATAAATACCTACGACAGCCTTCTTTTTACAAAAGAAGTATTTAAGAATATGAAAAGCGGATTTAAACATGATATCCCCCTGAGTTTCCAGATTCGCCCCTTTAACAATTTTTCAATATCCCCATCATTAACGTATTCCGGTGTTATGTACACTCAAAAGATTGAGAAAAGATGGAAACCTGACTATAAAAATCCTGATAATAATCAATTAGAACCTAAAGCGGTTAACGATACAACACGAGGTGTATTTTACGGACAAGCCATTAACCCTTCAATAGGTGCAAGCTTTAACCCTCAGATATTCGGAATTTATCAATTTGTTAATCCAAATTCAAGAATTCAATCAATTCGTCATGTAATTAAGCCTTCGATAGGTTTTAATTTTGTTCCCAAAATTGAAGGGCTTAGTTCTGACATGTACAGACAAGTGCAGGTTGACACTACGGGCCGCACTGAAACATATTCAATTTTTGAAGGGAATATTTTTGGTACGCCTTCATTATCAAGTAAAAGCGGTAATTTGTCCTTTGGTCTTGTAAATCTTCTGGAGGCCAAGGTATTTTCCCGGAATGACACTACCGGGAAACCAAAAAAGATTAAAATCATCGATAATTTTGGCATAAACACATCTTATAATATTTTTGCAGACTCACTGAGATGGGCTCCGGTATCTATGCAGATCAGAACCACCATCAAGAATACAATCAACATTTCAGCGAACAGTAGTTTTTCACTTTATGGTACCGATAGCAAAGGCAACCCGATCAGAACATATTTGTTTTCTCAAAACAAAAAACTAATGAGACTCACTAATTTTACAACAAGTCTCGATTTTAGCCTAAGCGAATTGCTGAAGGGGAAGAAGGATAAAAAAAATACCAATACCTCTACTTCGCAGCCAGGATTGGCTGAAATGAACAGGACTGCAGGATCTACAGAGTTAAATGTACCGGCATCGCCAACAGCTGTTGGAGATTTGACTGACATATACGGCTATACTGCTTTTGATGTTCCATGGACACTCAATGTCAGCTATAGCTTCAACTATTATAAGACTGGTTTAAAATCAAACACATCACAAACACTTTCTATTAATAATGGTAGTGTTGCACTAACTAAAAAGATGAAGATCACTTTCACAAGCGGTTATGATTTCACATTTAAACAGATAACGATGACTCAGATCGGAATTACCAGAGATCTTCACTGCTGGGAAATGAACTTTAACTGGGTTCCGAATGGAACAATGCAGATGTGGAACTTTACAATCAGAGTAAAAGCAGCTGTACTTAGTGATTTAAAATATGAACGAAGAAAGGATTTCCATGATACTTACTAATTTCTTAATACTTACATCATGAAGAAAATTTTCAGCACATCAAAAGCTCCCGCAGCCATTGGACCTTATAGTCAGGCTGTAGAAATGAATAATACCCTTTATATTTCAGGTCAGATCCCCATAAATCCGTTAACCGGAAAGCTGGTTGAAGGAGATATTACTGTACAGACTGAACAGGTTTTTAAGAACATTTCTGCCATTCTTGATGTCGCAGGTTATTCATTTGATGATGTTGTTAAATCAACCTGCCTGCTTAGTGATATAGCAAACTTTAAAGCAATGAACGAAGTATATGCCAGGTATTACACCGAGAAACAACCTGCCAGGGCAGCATTCGCAGCAAAAGATTTGCCAATGGGTGCCCTGATTGAAATTGACACAATCGCCATGAAATAAGCATCGTAGAGACGCAAAATCTTGCGTCTCATTTGGATGCCTAGACACCCTGCCCATGCAAAAAAAAAGAGACGCAAAATTTTGCGTCTCTATTGATTGTAAATAAAAAAAAGAGACGCAAGATTTTGCGTCTCTACCTTTTTATATATAGGATATTCTATTCTCCTTTGATTTCAAATTCAACCTCAACTTTAACATCCCTGTGCAGTTTGATAATGGCTTTATAATTACCAACTTCCTTAATCTGATCTTCAGGGAGTGTAATGTTTTTACGATCAATATCAAATCCTTTTTCTTTAAGCGACTCAGCTATCTGTATCGTGTTAACTGAACCGAAAATTTTACCTGAAGTACTGGTTTTTGCACCGACTATGATTTTAATACCAGCCATTCTTCCGGCTATCTCCTGAGCGGCTATTTTGATCTTCTCTTCTTTATGAGCCCTCTGTCTGAGATTTTCAGTATGCATCTTCTTTTCAGATGATGTTGCAGCTACTGCATAACCCCTGGGGATTAGAAAATTTCTACCGTAACCTGCTTTTACATTTACTAAATCGTCCTTCTGCCCTAGCTTATTGACGTCCTGTATTAATATTATTTCCATATCTCTCCTTATTTTAAAAGGTCAGTAACATAAGGAAGAAGAGCAATGTGACGGGCTCTTTTGACGGCTTTTGCCACTTTCCTTTGATATTTAAGTGAAGTACCCGTAATTCTGCGAGGCAGAATCTTACCCTGGTCATTCAGAAACTTTTTTAGAAATTCAGGATCTTTATAATCAATATATCTGATCCTGTTTTTCTTAAATCTGCAGTATTTCTTTTTTTTGATCTCAACCGTTGGGGGAGTCAAATATCTGATTTCTGATTCGTTCTGTGCCATATTCTATTCCTCCTTTGATTTTCCTGATTCCTTTTGTCTCCTTTTCTTCTCAGCATATTCGACGGCAAATTTCTCCATCCTGAAAGTTAAAAACCTGATAATCCTTTCATCTCTACGATATTGGAGTTCAAGTTTTTCAATTAGATCGCCTGTGCCTTTAAATTCAACCAGGTAATAGAAGCCGGTAGACTTCTTCTGGATGGGGTAGGCCAGTTTCTTTAGACCCCAGTTCTCTTCATGAATGATCTCTCCGGTATTATCGGTAATGACCTTCTTGAATTTCTGTACCGCTTCCTTCATCTGAGTCTCAGATAAAACGGGAGTTGCAATGAAAACGGTTTCGTACTGATTCAACATAGTAATTAATTGTTTATTAGATTAATGATTTTGGATCGCAAAAGTACAACTATTTTACTTTATTCAAAAATTATTTACTGATATTTTCCTCGAAGAGATTTTTCTATAAATATTTACTTACTTAATGTAGATGGATAAGGAATGCTGTTTGGGATAGGGAGATTCCTCATGAGGATAATGAATGTCATTCCGAATGAAGCGAAGCGGAATGAGGAATCCCCCCTAATTATATACTGATTTGAGATTGTTTAATATTGAGTTTTATGAGCAAGCCTTTTTAACTATATTTGTCTTTAACAATTCACCAGAAACGACAGTAACAGATTTATGGAAAATTTCATTGTTTCAGCGCGAAAATACAGACCTGCGAGTTTCGATATGGTTATTGGTCAGGATTCTATTACAAACACATTGAAAAGTGCCATTAAGAATAACCATCTTGCTCATGCTTATCTTTTTTGTGGACCACGTGGCGTTGGTAAGACAACCTGTGCCAGGATCTTTGCCAAAACAATTAACTGCAGCAACCTCAGCGAAGACGCCGTAGCCTGTGATAAATGTGAATCCTGTTTGTCATTCAACTCATCCAGATCATTCAACATACATGAACTTGACGCAGCTTCCAATAATAAGGTAGAGGATATAAGAAGTCTTAATGATCAGGTTCGCATTCCACCACAAATCGGGAAATACAGTATTTATATTATTGATGAAGTCCACATGCTCTCTGCATCGGCATTTAACGCATTTCTAAAGACACTGGAAGAACCCCCGGCACATGCCATATTCATCCTGGCTACAACTGAAAAGCATAAAATAATTCCAACTATTCTTTCAAGGTGCCAGATATTCGATTTTAACAGAATAAGAATTGAAGATATTGTTCATCGTCTGATGTATGTAGCAAATAATGAGGATATTAACGCTAATGAAGAAGCTCTTCATATTATTGGCCAGAAAGCCGATGGTGCAATGCGCGATGCTTTGTCAATTTTCGACCAGATTGTGAGCCTGAGTGGAAAAACAATAAGTTATAAGGATGTCATTGAGAATCTTAACGTGCTCGACTATGAGTATTATTTTAGAACTATAGACGGAGCCTTAATGGGCGATGTTTCTTTGGTATTAACAACTTTTAATGAGGTGCTTGAGAATGGGTTTGATGGTCATAATTTTATATCCGGTTTAAACAGTCACCTCCGCGATCTTCTGATAAGCAAAGATGAATCTACATTACGGCTGCTCGAGGCAACTCCTGCTGTTAAACAAAGATATTTGCAGCAAACCGGTAAATGCCCGGTAGATTTTCTGTTTAATGCTTTGGAGATTGGTTCAAATTGTGATATTAATTATAAGATCAGTAAGAACCCACGACTGCACGTAGAGCTCTCTCTTATACGATTGTGCCGGCTTAATACCGGGCTCGTGGAACCGACGGAAAAAAAAAAGCCTGATTCAAAACAATTAAAAGGTGAGAAAGAAGAACCGCCTCTTCCTTCAAAACCGGAGATAATCAGTCAGGAAATTAAGCCAGACGAAATTAAAATCGCAGCTCCTGAAGTTTATACATCAAAACATGAGCCGGTTATAGAGAAAGCTTCAAAATCTTTCTCAATAAAAGAGATCATGTCTGAAGAAACAAAACCTGTTGAAAAGACACCCGAACTGTCAGACAAGGAAGTAGATTATCAAAATTTAAAGCCGAAGGATGAATTCAACCCGGTAGCGTTCGAAACTGCATGGCTTGAGTTTCTTGAGCAGCTAAAAGGTGAGGGAACAAGGATAATAAGCATGTTTAATACTATAAAACCTGAGGTTGAAAATGATCAGACAATCAAGATACACCTTAGCAATGCCGCTCAAAAAGATACTTTCATTCAGAATTATAAGCAAAAACTTATTTCTTTTTTAGAGAGCAGGTTTATTTTTGCCGGAATTGATATTGAGACAATTGTTGACCTGAAGGACACAACCGACATTTTATATACTGATGACCAGAAATACAATTACCTGTTTAATAAATACCCGATTCTGAAAGAGATGAAAAAGAACTTTAATCTCGACATTACTTAATCTTCCTAAACGATTAAATTATTGTGAATAAAAAAGTAAAAACAACTGTTGATGATGAGTATTTGAGATTCCTTACAAAAGAGAAAGTAATTTCAGATCATATTATTAACAATTCCAGGTCAATGATAAGTATCATTAACCGAAACTATATTTACGAAAAAGTAAACAAGACATTCTGTATTGCTCATCAGGCTGTTCTTGATTCCATTGTAGGTAAATCACTTGGCGATGTTTGGGGGGAGGATGCTTTTAATAGTTCTATAAAGAGTAATATTGATTTATGTTTTTCAGGTAAGGAGGTTAGATACGAAGCATTCCTTGATATACGCGGCTTTGGTAAAAGATATTTTGATGTGATTTTCAGACCTCTTTCAATCGACTCAAGTGAGATAACGCATCTTATGGTTGAAACATTTGATATTAACGATTTAAAACATTCAGAGCAGGTAATAAATGAGAAGGAAGAAGCATTTAAAAAGTTTGAAACAAATCTTCCAATTGGCTTATTGAGATGTGACCCGGAAGGGAAAATTTTACATGCTAATACCGCCTTTCTCAGGATCATTGATTACACTGATGAGAATTCTATTTCAAGTCTGAATATGAAGAACTTTTATCAGGAAGAGGGCTTTTTTGAAATGCAGGTTGAACAACTTCTTACTCATAATACTAAAGTTTTCGGAAGGGTTTCCCTGAAAAATCTGAAAGGCAATGAAATTCCATGCCGTATAAGCGGATTTCTTGCAATTGATAAAAATGGGAACCCTTTGTTTATTGATTTTGCAGTTGAAGATTCTTCACGTGAACTGATGCTCGAAAATCGTCTTCTTCAGGCCCAGAAACTCGAAACTATTGGATCATTGGCAGGAGGTATTGCCCATGATTTCAATAATATCCTTGCAACAATTCTTGGATATTCTGAAATGTTGTACGATGATCTGCCCAAAGATTCATCAATGTCAAAAAAAGTGAGCAAGATAAAAGCAGCTGTTACGAAAGCTCATTCAATTACAAATCAAATACTTACGTTTAGCAGGCATCTCGAACAGGAAAAGATTCAGGTAAGCGTATCAGAAATTCTTAAAGAGACACTTGGTTTCGTTAAGTCATCCATACCTTCCAATATAACTGTTAAGAGTCGCATTTCGAAAAAGACTTCTAATGTTTTTGTGGATCCCACACAACTTTTCAGAGTGTTTTTAAACCTTATGACAAATGGCATCCAGTCGATGGAGGAGAAGGGAGGTACACTCTCGGTGAATCTTGCAGTTGTTGAAGGAAAACATGTACAACATGAGCTTAGTAAAGATATTGTTGCAGATGATTATGTACTTCTCACATTTAAAGATTCAGGCAGAGGAATGGACCCAACTCTTATTGCCAGAATTTTCGAGCCGTTTTTCACAACACGGGAAGTTGGAAAGGGAACTGGCCTTGGACTTTCTGTTATTCACGGAATAATTACAGAGATGGAGGGAGAAATCCTTGTTTCCAGTAAAAACGAAAAAGGCTCTACGTTTTACATCTATCTTCCTGTAACTAAATTGTATCCTCATCTTCCGGGAAATCTGGAAAAAAGAAAAAAAATTCTGTTTATTAAAGGAAATATTTACGAGTCACGAATACTTTCTCTTGCTCTTGAAAATACTGGCTATGAACTGGTTTATATACCTGATCGTCGAAATTTTATCAAAGTTATTGGTCCCGTTTCTGAACGACCAGATCTGATAATATATATGTGTGATTCAAAACAGGTACAGCCAGATGATCTTATTAGTATATTTAAAAGGTTTAAAATTAATACCCCGTGTATTCTCATCAGCGAAGTAAATCAGGAATTGTTAGCAGAAAAATTACTAAATTCGGGCTTTATAAAACAACATTTGATAAAACCTGTTTCACTAAAGGAAATAAGAAATGCTATTCAGATCTCTTTAAAGTAGAATAATGACATTAATAAAATAAACTATGCCCGGAATATTAATTGTTGAGGATGACAAGGATTTGCGTGAAATGCTTAAAATCGCTTTGATAAGACGGAAATTTGTTGTCAGTGAAGCAGAAAATGGAAAAGAGGCTATAACTCATTTTAAACCATCTATTACAGACCTGGTTATTACTGACTTAATAATGCCTGACGAAGATGGTCTAAAAGTAATTATAAAGCTCAGGGAATTAAAACCTTCGGTTAAGATCATTGCTATTTCTGGCGGAGGTAAAGCCGGCCCGGGGAGCTATCTTAATCTGGCCAAAGCGCTTGGAGCAGATGCAATTTATTCAAAACCGTTCTCAATAAATGAGCTTATTGCAAAGATTGAAGAACTGTTAACAATTAAACAACCTGTTTAAGGCATGTGTTATAACAAAACCAGATCTGAGAACTCCCTCAGCTAATGCTCCGGCTATTCCATGAAAAAAACAGTTTGCTTTGGCCGATGGCTAGTCTTATAAAATAAAAACAAAGACCCCGTATTAATGGCGGGGTTTTTGTATAAAATGAAGTTTTGGAATTCATTATTGGAAAATAAAACTAATTTTGCTGGATATTTTTAAAAATCGTAAAACATCTAAAAATGAGCATCATAAATAATATTTTGGGTCTTTTTCTGGGTAATAAATATGAGAAGGATATTAAAGAGATTAACCCTTATATAGAGAAGATACATCTTGCATATGAAAAACTAAAGGATTTATCAAATGATGGTTTAAGAGAACGTACCGATGAACTCAGGAAAGAGATTCTAGACAGTCTTAAGGCAGATGAAAGTGAGATACTTTCGCTCAGGGAGAAAGCCGAATCAGAAGATGATGTTTACAGGAAAGAAGAGATTTACAATGAGATAGATAAAATTGAGAAGGAGATTAATATAAAGCTAGAGCTGGTACTTGATCAGATTGTACCAAGGGCTTTCGCTATTGTAAAAGAAACAGCAAGAAGATTCAAAGAGAATAGTATACTTGAAGTTACAGCACGACAATATGACAGAGATCTGGCTGCCACAAGAGAAAGTATTACTATTAATGGCAATAAGGCACTGTGGAGCAATCAATGGATTGCCGGAGGTAATGAGATTACCTGGGATATGGTTCATTATGATGTTCAGCTGATTGGTGGCGTAGCGCTTCATAAAGGGAGAATTGCTGAAATGGGTACAGGTGAAGGAAAAACAGTTGTGGCAACACTGCCAGTTTTCCTTAATGCCCTTGCCGGAAGGGGAGTGCATATAGTTACTGTTAATGATTACCTCTCAAAACGTGACTCTGAGTGGATGGGACCTATATATGAATTCCATGGTTTATCAGTAGATTGTATTGATAAACACCAACCTAACTCACCCGATAGACGTAAAGCATATAATGCAGATATAACTTTTGGAACGAATAATGAGTTTGGCTTCGACTACCTGAGAGATAATATGTCAGTCAACGCTGAAGATCTTGTTCAGCGAAAACACCATTATGCAATTGTTGATGAGGTCGACTCGGTACTCATTGATGATGCCCGTACACCGCTTATAATTTCCGGACCAACGGCCAAAAGCGATAACCAGCAATTTGATGAGCTGAAACCAAAGGTTGATAAACTTGTTGGTGCTCAGAAAAAGCTTGTTACTCAGATACTTGCAGATTCAAAAAAACTTATTTCTGAAAATAAAAATGATGAGGGAGGGTTGCTTCTTTTAAGGGCCTATAAAGGATTGCCTAAAAATCATGCTCTTATAAAGTTCCTGAGCGAGGAAGGAAATAAATCATTGCTTCTGAAGACAGAGAACTTCTATATGCAGAATAATAATAAAGATATGCATAAAGTGACTGACGATCTCTTTTTTATTATTGACGAAAAAGCTAACTCAATCGAACTTACTGAAAATGGAATTGATCTTATTTCGACTTCTGTAGAAGATACCAGTTTTTTTATACTCCCCGACGTCGGTTCTACTATCGCCGATTTAGAAAAATCTGATTTACCAGACAGGGAGAAACTTAAGAAAAAAGACGAACTCCTGCAAGATTACTCAGTTAAATCTGAGCGTGTTCATACAATGACTCAACTACTTAAAGCCTGGACACTTTTTGACAAGGACACAGAGTATATCGTAGTCGATAATAAAGTAAAGATAGTCGATGAGCAAACAGGACGTGTTCTTGAAGGTCGAAGATATTCCGACGGACTACATCAGGCAATTGAAGCAAAGGAGAATGTTAAAATTGAAGCGGCTTCGCAAACTTATGCAACAATTACTCTCCAGAATTATTTCAGGATGTATCATAAACTTGCCGGGATGACAGGTACTGCCGAAACAGAGGCAGGGGAATTATGGAATATCTATAAACTCGATGTTGTTGTTATTCCGACAAACAGACCAGTGATAAGAATTGACAGAGAAGATCTGGTTTATAAAACAAAAAGGGAAAAATATAATGCGGTAATTGATGAGATTGCTGAGATGAACAGGCTCGGACGCCCGGTTCTTGTTGGAACAACTTCAGTTGAGATATCAGAACTTTTAAGCAGAATGCTCAAGATGAAAGGTCTGAAGCATAATGTTCTGAATGCAAAGCTGCACCAGAGAGAAGCTGAAATTGTTGCCGAAGCCGGTAAGACGGGTACAATTACAATTGCTACTAACATGGCAGGCCGCGGTACTGATATAAAACTTACTGAGGAAGTAAGAAAGGCTGGCGGACTGGCCATTATTGGTACTGAAAGGCATGAGTCGCGAAGAGTAGATCGTCAGTTGAGAGGACGTTCAGGCAGACAGGGAGACCAGGGGTCTTCTCAGTTCTTTGTTTCTCTTGAAGATGAGCTGATGAGACTTTTTGGTTCAGAAAGAATTGCGGGAATAATGGATAAACTTGGCCTTAAAGATGGTGAGATGATCCAACATTCTATGATAACCAAATCTATCGAACGGGCACAGAAAAAAGTCGAAGAAAATAACTTCGGAATCAGGAAAAGACTACTTGAGTACGATGATGTCATGAACTCCCAAAGAGAAGTAATCTATAAAAAGAGACGACATGCACTTCTTGGTGAAAGGTTAAGTGTTGACATTGCAAATATGATGTTTGATGTTACTGAAAATCTTGTTGAAGTATACCATGGCGATGGAGATTATGAAGGATTCGATTTAGATCTTATTCGCTCATTTTCAATGGACTCTCCTGTGCCTGATCAGGAATTCAAAAAAGCCGGTTCTGATGTGGTAACCGAAAAAGTCTATTCAAAGGTGTTGGATACATATAAAAGAAAAGTAGAATCAATCTCTTCCCAGGCATATCCCGTTCTAAAAGATGTCTATGACAGAATGTCTCACACTTATGAAAATGTTGTTGTCCCTATTTCAGACGGGGTAAAGGTTTATCAGGTTGTTACTAATCTAAAAGCATCTGCTGAATCGGAAGGCAGGGAACTGGCTAAATCATATGAGAAAACAGTTGTCCTTGCCACAATCGACGATGCATGGAAAGAACACCTGAGAGAGATGGATGAGCTGAAGCAATCTGTTCAGAATGCTACTTATGAACAGAAAGATCCTCTGTTGATTTACAAGTTCGAATCATTTGAGTTATTCAAAACGATGCTTACCAAAGTTAACAAAGATGTAGTAAGCACACTTATGAAAGGTCACATTCCAAATCAGGATCCGGAACAAGTTCAGGAAGCACAGAGAAGACGTCAGGTTGACATGAGTAATCTGCGAACTTCAAAAAGTGATTTTTCACAATACAGTAACACTGGCGGTGGGAGTGGGGCCCAGGAACGAAATCAAAAGACCGAACCTGTCAGGGTTGATAAAAAGGTTGGCAGAAATGATCCATGCCCATGCGGAAGCGGTAAGAAGTTTAAAAATTGCCATGGTTTGCAACCTGGCGGAACACAGGATGCAAGTGCTAATGCCTGATCAGACTTTACTTACTTCATCAATTGCTTTCTGGATCCTGGTGTAAATCGTCTTGCTTACAGGTACTAATGGAAGCCTGAGATTGTTCTGACAGATATTCATTATGTTCAGCATTGCTTTTACCCCTGAAGGATTACCTTCAACGAAAAGCAATTCAATCATTTCCATAAAACGAAATTGAAGATCACGTGCAGCTTTGAAATTATTCTTAAGTGAAAAGTTGATGATTTCAGAGCACTGTGCCGGAAAAGCGTTGGCAAGAACTGAAATTACTCCAACTCCTCCTGAAGCTACTATAGGGATCATCATCATATCATCTCCTGATATAACACTGAAATTTTCAGGCTTACCTTTAATAATCCTCATAATCTGGCTTATATCACCTGAGGCTTCTTTTACTGCAACAATATTTTCAAATTCATGAGCAAGTTCCAGACAGGTATCTGAAGAAATATTGCAAGCAGTTCTGCTGGGTACATTATACAGAATAACAGGAATAGGACTGCATGTGGCAATTGCTTTAAAATGTTCGAAAAGTCCTTTTTGACTTGGTTTATTATAATATGGTGAAACAGATAATATACCATCAATACCTGTAAGATCAGACTGTCTTATACAATTTATTACTTCCTGAGTATTATTTCCCCCTATGCCAACAACAAGAGGAACCCTGTTGTCGATTGTTTCAACAACATATGTAACAAGAGCGTGTTTCTCATCTTTTGTGAGAGTAACTGATTCTCCTGTTGTTCCCATTGCAACGATATAATTTACTCCTCCGTTTATTACGTGATTAATTACACGCCCTAATGCGGCAAAATCAATACTTGAGTCATTTTTGAAAGGAGTAATTATCGCAACTCCTGTTCCTCTGAATTTTTTCATCTGTGTTATTAATTATTAACTTTAATAGCTGTTTTACCTGTTTTGTCTTTCGTATCAGTACCGGAATTTATCATCTCAAGATAATGTAGAACCTGATCAAGATAATTATCTGCACTAACCGGTCTTTTAATCTCCATCATGAGGTCAAAAGGGGTGTCATTTCTTTCTGACTCAAACAATCCAACCTTAAATGCAGCCATTGATAAAAACGTCAGATAATTAAGGGTGAATATTTTATTAAAATTGATATCAATAAGAACATCAAACCGATTGTTGATAAATGAATTGGCTTCAGATGTTTCAGGAATATAAAAAAAGCTTAATTCGTTCTTTCTCAAACATGTGAGATATCTTATTGCAGTATACTGATTTGGAAGTTCTTTTCCTGGAAAATAACCAAGTATTTTTACTTCAATATTTTTTTCATGCATTTTTTGACAAAACTTAGACAGGCTTGAGAAATCAGCAGTATTTGAAGCATCCCAGACAATTCCGATGTTTCTTATCTGACTAAAATCGGAATAGAAAACTTTTCTTTTCGTTTTTGCCATCTTTTTTGCAAAGATGACCTGGCCGATTTTAAGTCTTATATTTTTAAATAATTCCATATTACAAACCTAATCGTTTTTTGTTAAAATCAATTGTTGGTACAAATTAATCTTCTCCAATAATTTTAAGGAATTCTGATTCATTCATGAGGGGCACACTAAGTTCTGCAGCTTTCTCTTTTTTTGATTGCCCCATGTTATCACCGGCCAGAATAAAAGATGT
Organism: Bacteroidales bacterium; assembly: GCA_036508535.1. Classification (GTDB taxonomy): domain Bacteria; phylum Bacteroidota; class Bacteroidia; order Bacteroidales; family VadinHA17; genus LD21. The sequence continues at coordinate 45,682 of DATCHE010000132.1, forward strand.
ATTTCCTGAGACAGATGTTGAATTCTTTCCGCCATTCATTTCTATTATCTTTTTATATTCATCCCGGCTATGTTGATTGAAAGTACCTGAAATAACTATAGTTTTGCCATTCAGTGAGTTACCTTTATTGTTATATTCCGGATCGGAGCTGAATCTGATGCCGGCTAGTTTGAGCCGGTTTATTATTTCCAGATTTTCGTTATCAGAAAAGTAACCGACTATACTTGCTGCTATTTTAGGACCAATTTCACGAAGAATGGTTAATTTGTCATAATCTGCATTGATGAGTTCGTCTATTGTTTTGAACCCTTCGGAAATAGTCTTCGCGACCGTTTCTCCAACGTGCCTGATACCAAGCGCGAAAAGCACCCGATGATAGGGAGTCTCAATCGATTTATTAATGCTTTTCAGGATATTCGATGCAGATTTTTCGCCTAGACGTTCTAATGGAGTTAGCTGATCTAGTCTCAAATCGTAGAGTTCCGAAAAGTTTTTAATAAGCTTCTTACTGAACAAAAGGTCAATTGTCTCTTCCCCTAATCCATCAATATTCATCGCTTTCCTGCTGATAAAATGTTCAATTCTACCTTTTATCTGAGGAGGGCAATGAAGGTAGTTGGGGCAGAAATGGTTTGCCTCGCCTTCATTTTTTATTAGAGCTGTTCCACACTCCGGACAATTTGTGATGAAAACTATTTTTTCACTTTTTTCATTTCGGAAGGAATGATCGACACCTACTATCTTTGGAATTATTTCCCCCCCTTTCTCTACATAAACCATATCGTTCAGATGCAGGTCAAGCAGAACAATCTGGTCAGCATTGTGAAGTGTTGCACGTCTGACAGTTGATCCGGACAGAAACACCGGTTCGAGGTTTGCAACCGGAGTGATGGCTCCTGTTCTGCCTACCTGAAATGTAACCGATAATAACTTTGTTAAGGCCTCTTCAGCTTTATACTTATAGGCTATAGCCCATCGCGGCGATTTAGCCGTAAACCCAAGCTCTTTCTGAAGTGCCAGTGAGTTTACCTTAACAACAACACCATCTGTGTCGTATGGGAGGTTTTTTCGTTCATTTTCCCAATGAGAAATAAACTGAATTACTTCCTCAATATTCCCACATAGCCTTAAACTGTCAGCCACATTGAAGCCCCATGCTGATGCTTCTTGCAGATTTTTATAATGATTACTAAACGGAAGCTCCTCCGACAAAAGAAAATAGACCATACATTCCAGAGACCTTGAAGCAACAGTGCGTGGATCAAGTAGTTTAAGAGTACCGGCCGCTGCGTTACGGGGATTGGCAAATGGAGGAATCTCTGCTTTTATTCTTTCATCGTTTAACCTGTTAAATACTTCCCTCGTCATTAGAATCTCACCCCTTATGACAAACTCGGACGGGATTGCTTTATTGTCTATTTTGTGCGGGATGTTTTTAATGGTTTTAACATTTAACGTAACATCATCACCCTTATTTCCGTCACCTCTTGTGAGCGCTCTGAAAAGCAGGCCATTTTTATAAGTGATACTGATAGACGCTCCATCGAATTTTAATTCACAAACATATTCAATTGGTTCCTGAGTTGTTTTCCTGATTCTGTTATCAAATTCCCTTAGTTCAGTTTCATTGTATGTGTTTCCTAATGAGAGCATTGGATACCTGTGTTCGTATTGTACGAACTCTTTTGTAATATCACTTCCAATCCTGTGAGTGGGAGAGTCCACTGTTTTAAATTCGGGGAATTTTTTCTCCAGAGTCTCAAGTTCGTTTAATATGATATCGTACTCAAAATCTGAGATTGAAGGCTGATTCAAAACATAATATTTCCTATTATGTTCCTCAATTTCCATTCGTATCCTTTCGATACGGACTTTAGCTTCAGATCGTTTCATTTAATTTTATCTTCAAGTACAACACCATCATAAATAAATAACTCTGCATCCTTCCATCCGTCCCAACCTAAACCAGCTTTATCCCGTGAAGTAAAACCAAGAAACTGCTCAACCGTCCACCCATTTTCAGTTGCTACCTGTGGAAGCATAGTACCTGATCGAAGACCCTTCTTTATATAAATTCCATGTTTTCCCAGGACTATCTCATTAATATCGGTGATCTTTTTTAAAGGCCCCAGTATTGTGATTTCCATTTCAATTATATCAAATTCTGCTTTTGTAAGTGGGGAGAAGCGTGGGTCTTCAAAAGCAGAAGATTGAGCCGATGCTCTGACAACCTCATAAAGAGGATCGGATGATGTAAATCTTCCAATACAACCTCTTAACTTACTATCAATTTTCAAGGTAACAAATGCCCCCATAGACTCCCTGAATTTTGCAGGCATTCTCTTATCATCAAATCCGGGTCTTTTTTTGTCATATAACTCAGACCTTATCGCATCTCTGGCAATTGTAAAAAGTTGCGTCTTCTCTTCCTCCGTAAAAGAAAACTCAGATTCTTCCTTTTCATTAATAGCAGAATTTCGTAGTTTTTCCATAATCGCAATAGCATGATATCCAACCACTTCAGTTTTATCTCCGTTTATGTAATCACCTGAATTACAATAATCTATGAGTTTGAAATCAAGTTGATTATTTCCATTGATCAGATAAAGCAATGTAAGACCGGAGGTCCACCCACACATGCTTGTAACCAACCCGTGAACTTTTTTTTCAGAATTATTTTTTATGGTATTCAGGAATGTTTCCGGGTTACCGGAAATTATGCTTAATGCTGTAATGCTGTCTGTTTCAATTGCTTCCTTATATGGTGGATAATGAGAAAAATCGCTGCTGATAATAAAAAGATTTTCTGAAGTAAACCAGGGCCTAAGTGCTTCAGCTATCAGTTTAATTGTATTTACATCATTTGTACCAATAATTATTGGAACAATTAATGGTTTGTCTTCAAAATAATATTGAATAAAAGGTAATTGAACCTCAATACTATGTTCCTTCAAATGCGCATCATTTGGAAAATCGAACACTTTATTCCCGGCAATTAGTTTTTTGGCAATTTCGTCGTTTACCTTAATTTTTCCAAGTGGTGTTATAAAACTTCCGGTGTTATAAACTGAAGCTCCATTAAACGACATTACATGACTTGACCCTATGATGAAGATATTTTTAAATACTGAATATTTCGATATCGCTGAGAATGATGCAGCTGCAATCTTGCCTGAATATACATACCCGGCATGAGGTGCGATTATTGCTCGCACGTTCCGGTTTTTGGGCGATTTCTTACAATTTTCAAAAAGCTGAGCAAGATCGTTTGTGAGTGTCTCTTTGTCGGCCGGATAAAATCGTCCGGCAGCAACTGGCTGTCTGTCTGTAAATTTGTCTTGGGAAAGTGTTTCCATAATTGCAGATATTGAAAGCAAAACAATAAATATTGTTCGCATAACAATTAGAATAATTTGGCGAATTAAAGTTATGCCAAATAAATTGAAGAAAAAATGGATTACAATTAAATGTTAGTGGAAGGATTAAATCAGAACCATAGACTCTTTAAGGATTTTGCCTTTGTTATCAGTTCCGTATATTTTAATGCCAACGCTGATAGTCGGGTTTCCGATCATACTGACAATCGGATGGAGTTCATCTTTCAGATCGTCAGCATCCATGCTATCAAAATCTTCGATATCAAAATATAAATGGATAATCAATGTAGAATCAAAACCCTCAATGGAAGAAAGAGCAGCTACAATTTTTGATATCCAGATAACAGATGCGGTATTAAAGTATTCAAGATTAATTCTCAGGTTTGTTGTGGGTTTTGGACTTTTAATATACTCCTTAACCCAGATAAGAACTTTTTCATAGAGTTGTGCTGCATTTTCCGGTATTGATTTTCCTGACAGAATAAGTTCACCGGAAAAATTGTTAAAATCAATTTGAGGTGTTTTAATTCCCTGTTCTATATATAATTTTTTGAGTTCCAAAACAAAATCTTTTGTGTTTAGAAAAACTGTAAACTTTTAAAAATCCTCTTTTCAAAAGTAAAGTATCTTTTTGATGATTTTTTTTTATTAATCAAAAAGAAATGATCAATTGTCAAATATTATAGCTGGTTAGTAGAAAAAAATGATTTTTAAAGATATATTTTAGAAAAGGTGCAAAATCTGATAGGAGATTTCTAAATTCTTAACTTTCTTTTATCGAATTTCATTGCATCAAGAGTTGTATGAGGTCGATTCTGAATGTTTTCATTTCGTACCAGACCTCGTGTAGAATCAATTCTTTCAAAACAAGGAAATCTTAAAATTCGTTTAATGAATCATAATGCATTTACTTGTTATAGTTTTCTAAATTGTATTTAGGAAAAATATTGTTATTACTAAATAGGTCTATTTATGTATGAATTACGTTAGTTAGTCAAATAAATAGAGATATTTTTTACAAAATACTTATATTCGAAGTCTCTAAATTTGAGCGGCTGAGAATTACATTTTTTTATAAGATAATTCCCAGATTTTCTTGGGGGAAATGATTAAATCCTAAATATTTAATCAGAATGTAAGCTCTTAGATGAGTAGGGAAATGGTATCTGAATATAGAAGCTTTGTTGGTCTGAAGTGATGTGACTGACGGGGCGAAAGCATGTCAGATCCATAATAAAACATCGTATTCAATTATTTAGAAATATTAAAAAGTAGATCAGAAGAGTGGGTGTAACTAAAGATCATTCTATGAAACTTCATCATATTTTTATTTTACTGATATTTATTATTGTTTCCACTTTAAGCGGAAATGCTCAGCCAGCAGAGACTACTTATTCTGGTTCTGTTATAAAATCAGGTTATGGTGTTGCTGAATCTTATGGTCCATATAATATTGAATTCAATTTTACTTTTTATGGCAATACATATAGTCAGTTCTATGTAAATTCAAGCGGCCAGGTTTTATTTGGTTCCGGATCAATCGATGGAACAGAGGTTCCAATACCTAACGCAGCATTGCCAAATAACTATATTGCACCATTATGGGACCAATTAACTGTTAGCAGTTCCGGAAAAATCTTATATACTACAGTAGGCGCTGCTCCAAACAGGAAACTAATTATCCAGGGAACAAACATGGGCTTTTATCCATCTCCTATATTCATGGGTACTTACCTGGTTATCCTATATGAAACTTCTAATAAAATCCAGGTTCAATACAGAATAATCGTTGATGCTACAGATACAAGGGCGCATGGAGCCAGTGCAACAATTGGAATAGAAAACTCAGATGGTACTGACGGAGTTCAGTACGCTTATCATAATCCGTCAGCAATTTCTACAGGACAGGCAATTTCATTCACCCCAACCAGTCCTTCCACTTATGCAATTAACTCGAATGATATTTACGATGGAGTTGTTTTAACAACAAATATCACTCAGCCAGAACCCGGAATTCCATTGCTGAACAGTCCCCCGCAGAATGCTGTTATTGGTTCTGATTATACTTTCCAATGGTCAGAATCAGGGAATTCGGCATCATACACCCTATTAATATCAAAATTTTCTGATATGGGTGGAGCAACAAGCTATCCGGCAGGTACTAATTTATTTTATAATGTGACTGGATTAACTCTTGCCACAACCTATTACTGGGGAGTCTTTGCAACAAACTCAACGGGAACAACATGGTGCGAGATAAAAAGATTTACAACAAGCTCAACTCCTCCGCTTGCTGCAGTTCCACAGACGATTTATGTTGAACAAAACCAGGAGAAATCAATAAAACTAAATTATACTGGTGGTGATGCGGGTGCCAAGACAGCAATAATTACTGCACTTCCAACACTGGGTAAGTTATACCAATATAATGCAGGGATAAAAGGAGCTTTGATTTCTTCTGTCCCGATTGCAGTAACAGATGCAGGCAGAAATGTGATCTACCTTGCGAATGGAACTTCAGGCAACGGGGTTGGAAACTTCAGTTATAAAATGAATGATGGTACAGGAGATTCACCGACTGCGCTAATTATAGTAAATGTCAGCCCTCCCGGAATACCAAACCTTTTATATGTTGCCAAAAGCACAACAATAGAAATGCAGTTCGATCGGCCTATATCAGATCCAACAGGAAAGCAGGGTGAGTTTACTGCAACAGTTAACGGATCAACTGTAGCTGTAAGTGCCCTGAGTCTGAAAGCAGGGGATAATAATTCAATCATTGCGACGCTTAGCACACCTCTGGCAGGAGGAGAAACAGTTCTGATATCCTATACTGCCGGAACTGTTGCATCGGTCGAGGGTGGATGGCTCGCTTCATTTGCCGATCAGCCGGCAACATTACTTGCCCAGACAATTACTTTTGCCCAGCCACTCTCAAAAAAATACAGCGATTCCCCTTTCACGCTCACTACTGCGGCACCCGGAGGCACAATGACATATTCGAGTTCTAACCTTGCCGTTACTACAGTTAGTGGCAATGTGGCAACATTCTTTTCATTGGGATCTTCTAATATAACAGCCCGTCAGTCAGGAAACGGAACCTACGCACCGGCAAAATATGTAAGAACATTAACGGTGGCAATTGGCGATCAGATTATTACGTTTGGATCTCTTCCTCCAAAAATGATTGTTGATGCAGATTTTAGTCCCGGAGCAACTTCAAGTTCAGGACTAACGGTATCATATTCAAGCGGTAATTCAGCAGTTGCAACAATTGTCAGCGGTATGATCCATATTGTTGGTGGAGGTACATCAGTTATTACGGCTTCACAAGCGGGTAATACATTATATAATAGTGCAGCTTCGGTTCAACAGGCACTTACGGTAACCGGATCCGGCAAAACGTTAAATCTTACAGTTTTCCTCGAAGGTTTATATAATGGAGCAAATGGGTTGGTTAAAACTCAGGGTTGTTTTGATGGTGAAACTCCTTTTGATATGTTTCCCGGAGCAATTTCAGATACTCTGTCAATCCAGCTTGCTCAGGATTTTGCACCATACCTTATAGTATATTCGGCACATGGCGTACCTATTAACACTAATGGGACGATCTTTTTAAACAGTATCCCTTCTACTCTTTCAGGGAACTACCATATAATTATTAAACACCGGAACCATATTGAAACATGGAGCAAAAGTGTCTCTTTCTCAACCTCAGTAGTTAATTATAATTTTACTAATGCCATTTCACAAGCATGGGCTAATAATATGGTGAGCGTAGGAAGTATTTACTGCATTTATACAGGCGATACAAACAAAGACCAGTATGTAGATGGCTTTGATTTAGCAATTGTTTTCAACCTAAACCGGAGTGGTAGTTTTGGTTATCAGATATCTGATATAAATGGCGACGGATTTATTGATGGTTTTGATTTGGCAAAGGTATTTAATAATAACAAAAAAGGTGTTGGAATGAATACACCTGCAGCTCCATTAGAATAGTGCTGATTTAACTGAAAAAGGTATTTGCAACTGTATAATGAAAAAATATTGAAATGAAAAAATTGATTACCTGCTTATTTGAAAAAGCAAAACAAATAATTGCACTATTGTTATTTCTAATTTCAATTGCATCATACTCTCAGACCTGTGAAGTTACACTTCGTAACGACTCACTGATAGATGCAAACAATCTTATTGTGGATATCTATGTAAAATCAACAAGCGGGATTTTTTATTATTCCGGTGGTCAATTTAAGATTCTATATAATAAGGCATCTATCGCAAATGGTGGTACAATATCGGGAACAATAGTTCCTGGCTTTTCAGATCTGACAAATGCTACTCAGTATCCAACAACAGTAATTACTACCGCTACAACATCATTTCGCGTAGTCTTAGAAGCTTTCCCGACGTCGCAGACAGCATGTTCTCAATTATCGACCACAGGATTTGGGACAAGGATTGGCAGGGTGAAATTGACAAATACTGTGGCTTTTGGTGAGTTTACGGCTGATATGCAAATGACAATTATAGCGCCTAATGCTACTGCTATATGGTATGCTGCTGCAGATGCCAGCACAAATCTTTCAGGTTTAACTCTGGTCAATACAAATCTGGTAAACCCTTTTTTAAACCAGGCTATTACTTCGTTTAATGTTACCGGAAATGGCTCTTCTCCATCAGTAGTTGGTCTTGATGGTTCCCAAACCGGAGGTGTAAACTATCTGTTATATAAAGGAGTAACTTCTCAGGGGTCTTCAATTAACGGAACCGGTTCGGCACTCTCGTTTGGATCACAAACTGAAGGTACCTATACTGTAAAAGCCCATCGTAAAGCTACTTACATGTATAGTGATATGACAGGATCTGCTGTTGTGACATCCGCAGCACCAACAGCATATTCTGTTACCGGAGGCGGTGCTTACTGTCAGGGAACCGGTGGACTGCCTGTTGGACTTATTAATTCAGAATTAGGAGTCACGTATACACTCTATAAAAACGCCATTGCTCAGGTACCCACAGTTGCAGGTACCGGGGCTTCAATATCCTTTGGGAATCAGCTCTTTGGTACATATACTGTTAGCGGAACAAATGGCGGAGGAACAACAGCAATGACTGGAAGCACGGTTTTAACTGAAAATCCGGCACCTTCTGCACCAACAGGTACAGCAGTACAGTCATTCTGTTCAGCAACTTCACCTACAGTTGCAAATCTTACTGCCTCAGGGACAGCAATACAATGGTATGCAGCATCAAGCGGTGGCACTGCACTTGCTACATCGACACCATTAGTAAATGGCACACATTATTTTGCAACCCAGACAGTAAGCACATGTGAAAGCACATCACGGTTTGATGTTACAGCAACAGTAAATACAACTCCTGCAGCACCAACAGGTACAGCAGCACAGTTATTCTGTTCAGCAACATCACCGACAGTTGTAAATCTCACTGCCTCAGGGACAGCAATACAATGGTATGCAGCATCCAGTGGCGGAACAGCACTTGCAACATCTGCAGCACTTGCAACTAGTCATTATTTTGCTAGCCAGACAGTAAACGGTTGTGAAAGCACAGCCAGATTTGATGTAACAGTTACAGTAAATACAACTCCTTCTGCACCGACAGGTACAGCAGCACAGTCATTTTGTTCAGCAACATCACCTACTGTTGCCAGCCTTTCAGCAAGCGGAACAGCTATAAAATGGTATGCAGCATCAAGCGGAGGCACTGCATTGGCTACCTCGACACCATTAGTAAATGGCACACATTATTTTGCAACCCAAACAGTAAGCACATGTGAGAGCACATCACGGTTTGATGTTACAATCACAGTAAATACAACTCCTGCAGCACCAACAGGTACAGCAGCTCAGACTTTTTGTTCAGGTACATCACCTACAGTTGCCAGCCTAACTGCTACAGGAACTGCAGTACAATGGTATGCAGCATCCAGTGGCGGAACAGCACTTGCAACATCTGGAGCACTTGCAACTGGTCATTATTTTGCGAGCCAGACAGTAAACGGTTGTGAAAGCACAGCCAGATTTGATGTAACAGTTACAGTAAATACAACTCCTTCTGCACCTACAGGTACAGCAGCACAGTCATTTTGTTCAGCAACATCACCAACAGTTGCCAGCCTAACTGCTACAGGAACAGCAGTACAATGGTATGCAGCATCCAGTGGCGGAACAGCACTTGCAACATCTGCAGCACTTGCAACTGGTCATTATTTTGCGAGCCAGACAGTAAACGGTTGTGAAAGCACAGCCAGATTTGATGTAACAGTAACAGTAAATACAACTCCTGCAGCACCTACAGGTACAGCAGCACAGTCATTCTGTTCAGCAACTTCACCTACTGTTGCCAGCCTTTCAGCAAGCGGAACAGCTATAAAATGGTATGCAGCATCGAGCGGAGGCACTACACTGGCTACATCGACACTATTGGTTAGTGGCACACATTATTTTGCAAGCCAAACATTAAGCACATGTGAGAGCACTTCTAGGTTAGATGTAACTGTAACAATAAATTCAATTCCTAACACTCCGGGAACAATATCCGGAACTGCGACTCAGTGTCCCTCACTTGCAGGACAAGTATATAGTATATCATCTGTTGCAAATGCAACTACATATGCATGGACAGTTCCGACAGGATGGTCAATAACAGCCGGGCAGGGAACTATATCTGTTTCAGTTACCACAGGCTTAACTGGTGACAATGGTGACATAAGTGTAACCGCAGGAAATAGTTGTGGAACAAGTTCTGCAAGTAGTCTTGCAGTTACTGTAAATCCTGCTGCCCCGGCTTCTCCGGGACTTATTAACGGTACTGTAATTCAATGTCCTTCATTAACCGGACAAGTATACAGCATAGGTGCAGTTCCAAATGCTTCAACTTACACCTGGATAACACCTACAGGCTGGTTAATAACAGCCGGTCAGGGTTCTGCATCAATTACTGTGACCACTGGAACAGCAGGTCAGAATGGCAATATAAGCGTTACAGCAGCCAATAGCTGTGGAACGAGTGTACCTTCACTTCTTGGAGTGAGTGTTGTTAGCACATCTGTAGCTCCGACCGGAGTTTCAATTTCCAATAATAATACTTGTACAGGGACCACTAAAACACTAACTGTAACCGGAGGAAGTCTTGGATCAGGAGCTTCCTGGCAGTGGTTTACGGGTTCATGCGGAGGTTCTCTTGCAGGAACCGGGCCAAGTTTAACTGTTGATCTTCCGGCAGGAACAAGCACTATTTATTATGTTCTGGCAACAGGAACTTGTAATACCACAGCCTGTGCCACTGGAACTGTAGTTGTTACTCCTACAGTTGGTAATCCCTCTGTACCGGTGCCTTCGGCAACAACTATTTGTCAGGGCGGCTCAAGTACAACATATACTACATCTGCTTCAAATGCAACCAGTTATAACTGGACTGTAACAGGTACAGGAAACACTATTTCAGGAACCGGAACTACAGGAACTGTAGCATGGGCACCCGGATTTTATGGTGTAGCAACAATTGCAGTAACGGCAAACGGGTGTGGAGGAATTTCAACTTCCTCTTCAACCACTGCAACAGTTCGTCCCACACCAACTGCATCTGTAGTCGGAACAACAGCAGTTTGTCAGAATTCAGCAGCTCCGGATATTACCTTTATTAATCCACAAACTTTGCCGATTACGGTTACATATAATATCAATGGCGGAACTAATTCAATAATTAATGTTGGTGCAAATATTTCGGCAACAGTATCAGTACCCACAAACATAGCAGGAATATTTGTTTACAATCTGGTAAGTGTGGCTTATCAGGCTGTACCTGGATGCTCAAATAATTTATCAGGATCTGCCACTGTAACTGTAAATGCAATTCCTGTTCCGACCCTGAGCAGTTCGGATGCAGATAATATAATATGTGCAGGCACAAACGTAACATTTACAGCCGGGGGAGGCACAAATTATAATTTCAGGATTGGTGGTACAACAATTCAGAACGGTCCGTCAAGTACGTATTCAACTAGTACACTTACAAACGGACAAGTGGTTAATGTTGTGGTCACTAATGCAAGTGGATGTTCAGCTAATTCTTCAGGAATTACAAATTTTGTAAATTCACTCCCCTTCATTTTTGTATCAGGTTCCCCGACCTGTTCTGGTGATAAACTCACTTATTCACTCGCAGTTACAGTAGGTTCAGGGACTGTGACAAGTACTGCAGGAATTGTTACAAACCTTGGTAGCAATGTATGGTCTGTCACGGGTGTTAATTCAGGAATAAATATAATAGTAAAAGTTACGGATATTGCAGGTTGTGAGAGTGTTGTAGCAGTTACAGCTCCGAATTGTTCATGTCCTGTTATCCTTCCCCCGGTAGGTGGTGGCGATAAATCTTATTGTGCATCAGAAGCTATCCCAACAATTAGTGCATCTGTTCCTGTCTTACAGACTGTAGACTGGTATAGTTCAGCATCAGGTGGAACACCTTTGCTAAGTAGTAGTCTTACTTACACACCACCTGCTCCGGGTACCTATTATGCTCTGGCTCACGAAATATCATCACCCTGTGTCAGTAGTACCAGAACAGCTATTATTGTAACAATGAATCCTTTACCGCTTCCCACAATATCAAGTTCAGATGCAAATAATATTTTCTGTGCAGGAACGAGTGTAACATTTACAGCAGCCGGAGGTACAGGTTATAATTTCAGAGTTAATGGTTCAAGCAAGCAGAACGGTTCATCAACAACCTATACAACAAGCGCATTAACAACCGGACAGATAGTAGATGTGATAGTCACAAATGCAAATGGATGTGTTGCCACATCCTCAGGAATAACAAATACTGTTAACCCATTGCCGACTGCAACTCTTAGCAGCTCTGATGCTGATAATAAATTCTGTGAAGGAACCAGTATAACATTTACTGCAGGAGGAGGTACAAATTATAATTTCAGGGTAGATGGAGTTAGCGTACAGAACAGTGTATCGAACATTTACACAACCACTGGTCTCACAAATACACAGGTTGTGGATGTGATAGTAACAAACAATAACGGATGTTCTGCAACCTCTACAGCGATAACAAATACTGTTTACGCTTTGCCGACTCCCGGACTGATAAGCTCTGATCCTGATAATATTTTCTGTGCAGGTACAAGTGTTACATTTACTGCCTCAGGAGGAACAGGTTATAATTTCAGGGTTAATGGTTCAAGTAAGCAGAACGGAGTGTCTCCAAATTATACAATAAGCTCATTATCAGATGGTCAGGTTGTTGATGTAATTGTTACTAATGCCAACGGATGTACTGCCATTTCAGCCTCGATGACAAATACTGTCAATGCATTGCCGATAGCCGTTCTAATAAGTTCTGATTCAGATAACAAATTCTGTGCAGGTACTAGTATAACATTTACTGCCGGAGGAGGAACAAATTATAATTTCAGGGTTGATGGATTGAGTAAGCAAAATAGTTCAACATCAAGCTATACAACAAGTTCGTTGACAACAGGACAAATAGTGGATGTGATTGTGACCAATGCCAACGGATGTTCTACAACTTCAGCTGGTATTACAAATACTGTTGATGCATTACCTGTTCCAACACTCAGCAGTTCTGATGCAGATAATATTTTCTGTGCAGGAACAAGCATTATTTTTACAGCAGGCGGAGGAAGTAATTATAATTTCAGGATTGGCAATTCAAGTGTTCAGAGCAGTACGTCCACTACCTATACAATCAATTCATTAACAAATGGACAAGTGGTTGATGTTATTGTCACGAACAGCAACGGATGCACAGCCACCTCAGCGCTAATTACAAATTTTGTAAATCCATTACCATTAATTTTTATATCAACACCTCAGTTCTGTTCACCCGATTTAACAACTTATTCGCTTGCTGTAACAGTTGGTTCAGGTATTGTGACGAGTTCTTTAGGGATTGTATCCAATACAGGAGGTAATGTTTGGTCAATAACCGGTGTACCCTCAGGAAATAATATAAACGTTACTGTTACTGATGGCAACAGTTGTTCCAAAGTATTGACAGTGAATGCGCCAAATTGTTCCTGTCAAATTGTACAGACACCTGTAAGCGGAGGAGATAAATCATATTGCCAGTCCGGTTCTGTTTCTACAATAAGTGCAACAGTATCAGCTGGAGAGACGGTGGATTGGTATAGTGCTGCAACAGGAGGGACCTCTTTACAAATTGGCAGTCTTACCTATACACCTCCTTCAGCAGGTACCTATTATGCACAAGCCAGGAATACTACAACAAGTTGTATAAGTCTTAACCGCACAGGGATTACGATTACTATGAATCCATTACCGACAGCAAATGCCGGATCTGCTCTCAGTGCAATATGCCAGGGAGGTACTTCGCAAGCATTGGGTGGAAGCGTTAGTGGTTCAGCTACCGGAGGGATCTGGTCGACTCCGGCAGGTGGTACTTTTAATCCGGGTGCAAATACATTGAACGCTACCTGGACTCCATCATCAGGTTATACTGGTACAGCCACTTTAATATTAACAACAACCGGAGGAACATGTGGAACAGTCACCACAAGCAAGACACAGATAGTAACTCAGTTACTTGTGCCCAATGCCGGAATAGGAGGTAGCGAGTGTGATCTTGATTTCACATTTAGTGCAGTTCCCAGTATAGGTACGGGAACCTGGACAATGGTTTCAGGACCCGGTACTGCAAGTTTTGCTCCTGATGCAAATCCACCAACAGCAACTGTTACGGTCACTGCATATGGGAATTATACCTTTGCATGGACTGAAGTCAGTAACAACTGTTCAGCAAGTTCGAATGTTACTGTCAGTTTCAGTCAGCAGCCGGTAGCCAATGCTGGAACAGGAGGAAATAATTGCGGTCTTGCATTTACTTTTAATGCCTTACCAAGTGTTGGAACAGGTACCTGGACAAAAACTTCAGGATCGGGAACAGCCACATTTTCACCAGATGCAAATTCTCCGACAGCCAGAGTAACTGTTTCATCATACGGTACTTATACATTCACCTGGACAGAAGTCAACAATACCTGTTCAAACAGTTCTTCGGTGAATGTTACATTCCTTCAGCTTCCGGTGGCAAATGCAGGTAATGATGGTTCTGAATGTGACAAGGACTTTATCTTAAATGCCGGATCAGGGACAGGACTGTGGACAAAGCTCAGCGGACCCGGAAATGCGATCTTCAGTCCTGATGCCAGTTCGCCGGGTGCAAAAGTGATAGTCGATCAGTCAGGTACCTACGACTTTACCTGGACAGAGACGAATGGAACCTGCCAGTCATCTGATGTTGTGCGTGTTGTATTCCGTAGTCTGCCAGCTGTATCGGCAGGAAGGGATACTACTATATGTATAAGCAATAATATTCAATTACAGGGAGTTGGTACAGGTTCATTCTCCTGGGTGCCGGCTATAATGATGATTAATCCTAATATAAAGAATCCTGTTGCAGCACCTCTCTCAACCACCAGTTTTATTGCGACACTTACAGACCAGTACGGTTGTATGAACAGCGATACTGTTTTGGTTAGAGTTTTGGATTTACCCATAGCTTATGCTGGACCTGATCAGGTGCTCGAATATCTTTTTGGAGCTTCACTTGATGCAACAGCGCCAAGAATTAATGAAACAGGCAGATGGTCTCTGACTAGTGGTTCAGGAGTGTTTAGTGATTCTACAAGAGCACTAACTGATATAACGGATTTATCTATAGGGGAGAACATAATTCTATGGAGAGTTAGAAATGGAGTTTGTCCTCCTTCAGATGATTATCTTTCGATTACCGTTAATAATCTTGTAATACCCACACTTATTACACCAAATATGGATGGGAAAAACGATTACTTCGTTCTCAGAGGAATTGAAACACTAGGGAAAACGGAGCTTGTGATTTTTGACAGGAGGGGAGCTCAGGTCTATAAAAACAGTAATTATGATAATTCATGGAACGGGGTTGATTATAACGGAAGACCCTTACTTGATGATACCTATTACTTTGTCATAAAGTCAGAAAAAGGCAAATCGTTCTCAGGGTATATTGTTGTAAGACGATAAGTTTCAGGTTCAAGGTTTCAGGTTCAAGGTTTCAGGTTCATGGAAATAAAGAGTTTGTTCAGTTTTTAAGTGTATCAAAAGGATCGTGCGGGGAAACTCGTTCTCAGTCATATAGATCCTTTGATTATAATTACATTACAGAGGATACCCTTGTCGAACTAATTTCCATAACTACTCAATTAAGTAAAAAAATTTCCTCTTTAATTAAATTTTTAAAGAATAGTGACTTCAGAGGCTCAAAATTTAAACCTTGAACCTTGAACCTTGAACTTTGAACCTTGAACCTTGAACCTTGAACCTTGAATTCTACAAAAAAACTTAACATAATGAAACACTTACCTTACTTTTTCCTCCTTATTATATTACCTGCTAGTCTATATGGCCAGTTAAGCCCTGTATCAAGCCAATACGTTCTTAATCCGCTTACAATTAATCCGGCGCTTGCCGGCAGCAGGGGAGCGTTGAATGTAGCTGCTTTTTACAGGAAACAGTGGGTAGGAATATCCGGTTCACCGGAAACAATGACCCTCTCTGCTGATGCTCCGTTACTTGATAATAAGCTTGGACTAGGACTGAATATTACAAACGATAAGCTAGGGGTAACAAAACAGACTCAGTTTCAGACTACCTATGCTTATAAAATTGACCTTGGTACTGGAAACCTTTCCTTTGGTCTGGGGGCTGGTTTAATTACTACAAATACGGCCTGGTCAGATCTTGTAGTTTTAGATCCCGGTGATGAGTATTATCTTATCAATTCAAAGGTATTTGTTGTTCCTGATTTTAGTTTTGGTGTCTATTATACCTATCAAAATTATTTTGCCGGATTGTCGATCCCTAAACTGCTTAATTATCAATTTGATTTTACTAAAAACAAGTATTCTTTGAAGTTTGATATGGGTCATTCGTACTATCTGTTTAATACAGGCTATTTGTTTACGCTTTCGTCAAAAATCAAACTCTTCCCGTCAACTCTGGTATATTATTCACCAGGAGAGAAATTGCTTTTTGATTTAAACACATATGTAAGTTATATTGACAGATTATGGGCAGGATTATCTTACAGAAATGGCAGGTCACTTGCAGCTTTGTTCCAGTTTGCCATTAATAACCAGTTCAGAATTGCTTACACATATGATTTTGATTTTGGCAAACTTGGGAGGTACAGTAACGGTTCGCATGAAATAATGCTGAGGTATGAGTTTAA
>DATCHE010000133.1:0-11973 GCA_036508535.1 Bacteroidales bacterium
TCATGAAAATTGTACCGGATGCCAGAAATGTGTTAATATCTGTCCGGTTCAGGCAATTCTGCCTCTTCCATCAAAAAAGACTCACATAGTTCTAACAGACAGTAAATGCATCAGATGCTTCTGCTGCAGTGAAGTTTGTACAGATAACGCAGTTGAAATCAGGAGAAAGGTTTTCGGAGTATAACCATTATAGATCAAATAAGTCGATCAGGTAGATCACGGATGCAATTGCTGCACTTCCCATTTGAAGTTCACGGATATTTACCTGTTCAAAAGTATCGTTCGCAGAATGGTGGTACGAAAAATATCTTTGTGCATCAGGAATAAAGGCAATCGTTAACGCGCCCATCGCTTTGAGAGGAGATATATCGGAGCCTCCTCCTCCTGTGTCGAAATCACGAATGTTAAACGGGGCAAACCATGATGCCAGCGATTTAAGTTTTTCAAGTCTGACACCTTCAGCGTCAAATCCAAACCCTCTTGGACTCATCACACCCCGATCAGATTCAAGCGCAGCATAATGAATTTCACCTTTCTTTTTTGCTACATCAGCATAAGCTCTGCCCCCTGTTGATGACATCTCCTCGTTCATGAACATTACTGCCCTGACGGTTCGTTTAGGTTTTATCCCTAACTTTTTATAAATCCTGATCATTTCAATAGCCTGCACACAACCTCCGGCATCATCATGAGCACCTTCTGCAATATCCCAGGCATCGAGATGCCCACCCACTGTAATGTATTCCTGAGGCTTCATTAACCCCCTGATTTCTCCAATTACATTGTAAGAGACAGTATCAGGATAGTTTTTACAAGTGGAAATCAAGTGAGCAGTCAGAGTGGAGTCGTTTTTCAACCAACGGCTTAAAAGCTCAGCACCGATTGTAGAAACTGCCACAGCCGGTATGGGAGTAACGCTATCAGCATAATGAGTGACTCCTGTATGAGGAAAGTCATCAAGAAATGGATTCATAGATCTTACTATTACTGCTATTGCACCATATTTAGAGGCTTCAGAAGCGCCGGAAGTACGTTGATTAACAGCACCTGAATAGCCTGCAAAAGTATTAATCAGTTTATTATCAAAAGGTCTGTTAAAAAAGACTATTTTACCTTCAATTCTTTTTCTTCCTATTGTCTTAAGCTCTTCAAAATCATGTACTTCAATCACCTTCGATTTTAATCCTTTAGCATCAGTTCCAACAGAAAGACCAAGTGCAGTAATGGAAAGTTCTTCACTTCCTGATTTTGATGAAGTTATCATGCAATTTTCGACTCCTCTTTTCCAATTCGGCACCATAACCTTTTGCAGCCACACAGTATCGGCTCCGGCATTTATCAAAGCCTGACGTGTATATTCAATAGCTTTTAATGAAGCAGGAGAGCCGGATAACCGGCCCTTAGTATTCTTACTCAGATATTCAAGTTGGCTGTAAGCTGTCCTGTCGGTTAATGCCTCATCAAAAACAGAAGTCAAAACCTTCCCTGGTTCCTGAGCTTTCAATAATGAAGAAAACAGAACCAGACTTATAAGTGCAAAAGTTTTTAGCATTTTTCTTCACTTAGATATCAATCTTGGCATACTTTGCATGAGTTTCTATAAACTCTCTCCTCGGTGGAACCTCATCGCCCATCAACATAGAAAATATGTGATCTGCTTCAGCAGCGCTTTCGATGGTAACCTGTCTGAGAGTCCTTGTTTCCGGATTCATTGTTGTTGACCAGAGCTGCTCTGCATTCATCTCACCAAGACCTTTGTATCTTTGAATTCCTACTGATGATTCTTTTCCCTGACCCATCTCTGTAACTGCAAGTACACGTTCCTCCTCTGTCCAGCAATAGCGCTCGGTTTTTCCCTTTTTAATGAGATAAAGCGGTGGGGTGGCAATATAAATGTACCCTCCCTGAATCAGGTCCATCATATATCTGAAGAAGAAGGTCATTATAAGAGTTGTAATATGAGAACCATCTACATCAGCATCTGTCATTATAATAATTTTGTGGTAACGAAGTCCTGTAGTATTAAGAGCCTTAGTGTCTTCATCAGTACCAATATGCACACCCAAAGCAGTAAAAATATTTTTTATCTCTTCGCTTTCGTATATCCTGTGCTGCATTGCTTTTTCAACGTTGAGGATTTTTCCTCTCAGGGGCAGTATTGCCTGAAAAGCACGATCACGGCCCTGTTTAGCAGTACCACCTGCCGAATCACCTTCTACCAGGTAGATCTCGCAATGTGCCGGATCCCTGTCAGAGCAATCGGCCAGTTTTCCCGGGAGGCCCGATCCGGAAAGAACATTTTTACGTTGAACAAGTTCCCTTGCTTTACGTGCCGCATGACGGGCTGTTGCAGCAAGGATAACCTTCTGAACAATTATTCTTGCATCTTTTGGATTCTCTTCGAGGTAGTTGGAAAGCATTGTGCTCACTGCCTGATCGACAGCACCCATTACCTCTGAGTTTCCAAGTTTTGTTTTTGTCTGGCCTTCAAACTGTGGTTCCTGAACTTTCACAGAAATTATTGCAGTAAGGCCTTCGCGAAAATCATCACCGTTTATATCAAATTTCAGCTTTGTTGTAGCACCAGAATCTTCAGCGTATTTTTTAAGTGTGCGGGTCAGGCCTCTCCTGAAGCCAGCGAGATGCGTACCTCCTTCAATTGTATTAATATTATTCACATAAGAATGTACATTCTCAGAGAAAGAATTATTGTACTGAAGGGCAATCTCAACAGGGATATCTGTTTTATCGTGAGTAATATGAATAACTTTTTCAATAAGTCTTTCACGGTTTGCATCGAGATATTCAACGAACTCTTTCAGGCCCTGCTCTGAGTGGAACTCTTCGAAACGGGCTGTTCCTCCGTTACTGTCTTCAACTATATCACGCATATCTCTTAATGTAAGAACAATGCCTTTATTAAGGAATGCAAGTTCACGCAGCCTTGCTGCAAGTATTTCGAAATTAAATTCAGTCGTCTGGAATATTGTTCCGTCAGGTTTAAAAGTTGTTGTTGTACCAGATTTGTCTGATTTACCTATTTCATCAACTTTAGTAACAGGTTTCCCTTTTTCATATTCCTGTTTGAATTTTTTTCCTTCCCTCTGGACAACTACAGTAAGATGTTCTGACAGAGCATTTACGCAGGAAACACCAACCCCATGCAATCCGCCTGACACTTTGTAGGAGTCTTTGTCGAACTTTCCCCCTGCATGAAGAACAGTCATAACTACTTCAAGAGCAGATTTTTTTTCTTTCTCCATTATTCCTGTAGGAATACCCCGGCCATCATCAGTTACTGTGACTGAGTTATTTTCATGAATAATAACCTCTATTTTAGAGCAATAGCCAGCAAGGGCCTCGTCAATGGAATTATCAACAACCTCATATACAAGATGATGTAAGCCTTTTACGCCAATATCACCGATGTACATTGCAGGTCTTTTCCGTACAGCCTCAAGACCTTCGAGCACCTGAATATTATCTGCTGAATAGTCAATGCTGTCCTGCAATTTTTTTTCATTTTCACTCATTATTCCTATATTTTAAAAGTCACTAATATTTAAACAAAAAAGACAAAAACTTATATATAATTATTAAGGAAGAACATATACGTTTTTCCCTTTCATTCTGATAACAAAATTGATTTTTTTGCAAATGAAATCAGGATACCCTTTTCAATGCCTTCCGCTATTAGAATCAACTTCACTTTCCCCAATATAAATTACTGATATTATGATTATTAATTGTCCCGGCAAATATACAAATTAAAAACGGTTTTTCAGTCGAAAAAGGATAACAAATAATGCACAATTTCAATCAAGAAATTAACAATAAAGAATTGTCTTGTGGTCCGATTGTCTTAATGTCTGATGTTGCCAAAAAGCCGGTTTTATTTTATAGGCTATAAGTAAACCCAAGCATATATTGAAACCTCTGGGATGGATAGAAAGCCCACTCATAATAACGATTGTTTGAGATGTTATTGATTTTTGTCCAGAATGAGAGGATTTTAGAATACCTGTATTCTGCACTTAAGCTGAGATTGAAGTGAACAGGCATATCGAAAACAATCTCTGTTGGTGGTATGATTTCGGAATTAGAAACCACAAGCTTTCTCTTTCCTGTACCGGTTAATTCTGCGCCCGCTATAATCTTATCCCTGAGATTATATTTAAGACCAAGCTGCGCATCCCAATCCGGCTTATTCCAGGCAAAATCGTTCATTGTCAGCGTATACTTATACCAGCTTGCTTTACCATTATATGAGATTTTGTCACTAATTTTTCCGCTCATTTCACCATGAATAGTAAGAAGCTCCACATCGTCAGGTAGTTCTTTGAAATTATTACCCATCTGCGGAGAAAGGAGTTTGTGAGGATATTCAATATTTGAATAAAACAACATATCATTAATAAGCGAATATGATGCAGAAACCAGATAGTTGCCTCCAATTCCGCTGTTTCCTTTTAATCCAGTAAAGACTATCAGCTTATGATCTGTATTAGGGAGTTTGAACATTCTTCCATCCTGAATGAGATATGGATTTTCGCCAATAATTTTCAATGGATTATTATCTTCAAGCTTTCCCGATAATCCTGCAAAGAAACTAGCGTATGCAGGAACAAGACTGAAACCAAAGTTTATATCGGGGTAGAGGTGAACTTCAGGAGAAATAGCCATGTTATTATCAATAACTGCCTGAAAACCAAGTTTGAAGCTCCATTGTTCTTTGCTTTTCTTTATAAAAGGACTAAGTGATATGATGCTTTTCGGATTCGTTAATAAAAAGTCAGAAAGTTTATAATAGTCATATCCTATTCCTGAACCTACATAAAAATCCTTGAATGACTTTGCCATTATTCCTGTAAATCCAACGTTTTGCTGAAACAAATCACTGGTATTGTAGAAGTAATTATAATGCATATCAAATTTATACGAAAAGCTCGTGGAGTCTAATGTTGTTGAGGCTAACGAAGCCTTTGCTCCCACATTATAGAAACTATGAAGTATTTCTTTCTTATCCGGAGAATACGCCGGAACCAGGTCATAACCATAGTCATAACCATAGGCGTATCTATTCTTCTGATTAAAATCCAATGAGCTTTCCAGGATACTTTTTCTAAAAAATTTCCTGCCGAAAAGGGATGCATCATTGTCCATAAAGCCGGCAAAAACTTTCTTATCGTTTTGTAGTTTTATCTTACCACTCGATGAATAATGTCGTGCATAAAAGCCTAATGTTCCTTTCTTTGACCGTTCATTGGTTATACTTATTTCTGCAAGGGGAGTAATATAATTCCCCATTCCTATATTAATATAACTCTTGTAAAGCTTAGGCAGGGGGTCGGGAAGTAAGGCAGCTGCTTTTATCGGACTGATAGTATAAGCAGGCAGAAAAGGTTCGGTTTTAATATCGTAACGAAAGTTTGGACTTACTTTAATAGTATCATTCATATCAGGTAAAAAACTTCTCTTCTGCACAACAGGAAGATATGGTTTATATGGGTTATAGAGAGTGACCTCACGCTTAAGTACGGATTCCTGTTTTTTAACCTGTGCGACAGCAGGTAATAAACAGATAAGTATAAAGGCCAGTATAATTAATGTTCGTTTCATCATGTCAGTTTTTTTCTGATTCAGTTTTACAAATTACTTTTTGCAGGTTCAGCAGTTGGTTCAACAGCTGGTTTAACTACTTCATTTTGTTTATCCTGATTTAGTGAGTCAAGTTTTGACTTAACCTCATCAAGTATCCCGTCATTCTCAGTAGTGTAATAATCTTTAAGGCTCTGAAGGGTTGCACGTGCCTGCAGGATATCTCCCTTTTTCATACTTATATCTGCAAGAAGAAGAAACATCCTTGCCATCCAAAATTGGTGCGGGGTATTCTTATTTATGAACTCTGAAATAACTTTTTCTGATTCAGCAGTCATGTCTTTCTTATAAAGCAGCTCTGCAACCCTGTATTTAGACTCCGCACCCTCAATGCTTGTTACCTCAGTAGCAACTTTCCTGAAATCTCTTAGTGCTTCTTCAAAATTATTAAGACTGTAATTTGCTTTAGCGCTCATAAAGTTAGCTTCCCGTGCAAGCTCCTCCGGTATATTTGCTGAACTATTGATTTTCCCGGCTGCAATAATAGTCTTTTGGGCATCACCTGCCTGCCAGGCTGACCTTAGCTGACCTTTCAGAGCAAGAAGCTTATTAAGATCATTAGTTGCAACATCCCCTAGTTTCTCATAATATACAAGTGATGTAACGTAATCTTCCTTGTCAAAAAGTATCGAAGCTGCAGAGATCAGCGATTGCTCAAGAAACTGATTATTGGGTTCACCAGAAACTGTTATGTACATCTTAAGAGCTTCCTCGCTATTCCCGGTTGTTTTCAGACACTCCGCGAGATAATACTGTGCATTCTGCCTGAAGCTGCCATTCGGGAACTCATTGAGATAGCTTTTAAAAATATCAGTTGCCTTATCATACCTGGCTGTCATATACAGATTTTCACCCGAAGTGTACAAAAGTGAATCCTTCTGTGTCAGATTTACATCTCCATATCCATCAAGAGTCTTGATATAAGTAAAATAGGCTTCTACATCGTTTATATCAACATAAGTATTTCTGAGTCCTGTCAGAGCATCTCGGGCTTCAGGTGTTGATTTATAGGTTTCTATTACCTTTTTGAATTGTGAAATTGCTTTGTCGTTTTCTCCAAGATTGTAATAAAGAAGTCCAAGCTGAACAATGGCGCGAGGAACAAATGGGCTGGACTGGTAAGTGGAAATAAGGGTATTAAAGTCAGTTTCACCGTTTTTATAATCTTCGAGTACCAGATAAGCTCTGCCTCTTTCAAAAATGGCATTTGGAACAAAAGATGAAGTAGGATATTTTACAGTCAGCGAGGTAAGTATATCTATCTTTCCTTTGCCGTTATTGGTCAGCCCTAACGAAAAACCCTTTTGAAACATTGCATAATCAGCGTCAAGACGTCCGTAGTCAATTACCTTATCATAATAACTAATTGCCATCGGATAATTAGTCTCAATGTAATAACAATCAGCAATTCTGTTCCTTGCATCGTATAGAACCTCAGGTTTTACATTAACCGCACTGGTTTCAAATGTTTTTAAATTGTTTAAAGCATTTGGATAGTCTTTCAGATTAAAAAATGCGTAACCCAGATTGTACCTTACCAAATTGTATTCAATCAGAAGGGTTGAGCCCGGAATTCCCATAAACAGTTCATAATTTTTTCTTGCATTCTCATAGTTAGCAAGCCGGTACCATGCTTCACCCTGCCAATATATGGCCCTTGCCCTTATCGATCTGTTATATGTTTCATATTTAAGCGATTTATCAAACATATCAATTGAGGCTTCTATCTCCATATTTTTATACAATTCCAATCCCCTGTAAAACGCAACTCTCTGGTAGGCTTCCTCCAGTCTGTTATCCTTTTTCACTATTTTATCGAGGGAAGCAAGAGCGGCTTTGTAGTTTTTTAACTGCATAAACGTTGCTACCAGATAATCATAGGCTTCCTGAATCCTCTCCGATCCGGGATAGAGGTCAATATATTCCTGAAAAGATGCAATGGCCTCTCCGAATGGAGAATATGCCAGCTCATAAGTCAGTTTTGCATAGTTAAACAAAGATTCTTCTTTAATTTTCCTGTCATAATTCAGTTTCGATGCTTCCCCGAAAGCAAGTTGAGCCCGCTTTTTGTCGCTCTTCTGAAGATAACAATCACCAAGTATGTTCCATATGTTTTGAGTCAGAATATCATTTCTGACATCAATTTCAAGGAATAATTTAATTGCTTTATCAAGCTCGCTGGTTTTATAATAGCAATAACCAAGTTGATATTTATCCTCTCTGGCACTTGCTTTAGCCCCTGTTGAATATTTTTCAAGATAAGGAAGTGCCTCTTTGTAATTCTCTTTATTATAATACGCATCCCCAATGAACCTGTATAACTCTACGGCCCTTTCTTTCCCTGCCGAATTAAGAAGATCAGGCGCCATGGAAAGTATTCCATCATAATCTTTCTGGAGATATAAAATCTGAACAATGTAAAATGGTACGACACCACCAAATGTTTCATCTTCTTTAAGACGCATGAATCCCTCCATGGCCGTCTGATACATATTTTGTTCGTAAGCTATCTGGGAGAAATAATAAACGGCTGGCGGGGTATATTCAGTATCTATATCTTTAATTTCCGAGAACATCAGCAGCGCTTTGCTTTTATCTCCTTTTTGATAAAGTGAATAACCAAACCTGAAAAAATATTCTGCCAGTTTATCTCCTTCCAACTGCTGCCTGTTTACAGATGCATAATAGGTTACAGCTTTCCTGTAATTTTTGTTCTGGTAGAAATAGTCACCCAGCGCCAGCCTCGCTTCATTTATTCTGGGACTTTCAGGATGGGTCAATATGTACATCATCATCCTGTACTCTCCATCAGTGTTAAAAAGCTTTAGCGCTGCCATTGCGCTGAAATATTCGGCCTCTCCAAGCAGGATAAGGTCTGATTTATCATCTTTTTTAATAAATGAATCAAAAAGACGGATAGCTGCGGGATATTTCTCTTTATTATATAATTCCATCCCTCTGTTAAAATCAGAACCAATCTCTTTTCCTGTAAATGGAACCTGAGACGAAACTTCCTGTTGAGTTATTGTCAGAAAAAAGAATAATAAAAACAAATAATGTGCAATCACCTTTTTAAAGTGATTTGTATTTGTTGCCCTTTGAGATGTATTTTGTGTTCCTTTGTAGTAATTTTTGTTCATAACTATTTTTTTTTGGCTTTATATCCGGTGCTCCAGTTTCCTGCTCGAAATCAGAATATCTGGATAACACATTATAAATAAGCCATATATAATAATATTTCTTTCTTTAATCAATTGTAAAATTACAACTATTAAACGCCAGCTACCGGCCTTTATTACTGATTTTATCAACATATAAATGTTAATTATCAATTCTTTCCTTATTTTGCACTATAAATACCTTCGAAATGTCTGAGAATCTGCCATTGGATGTAATCATAGAATTGTCAAACTGCACTATACTTCAGAACGATCATCTTGTGCTTACCGATGTTAATCTTAGTGTCGGAAAGGGTGAATTCATTTATCTTGTAGGAAGAGTTGGAAGTGGAAAATCAAGTCTTATAAAAACGTTGAATGCGCAAATCCCTCTCAAAGAAGGTCTTGGGATTGTTGCGGGTTATAACCTTTCAAAGATTAAAAGAAGGGAGGTCCCTTATCTGCGAAGAAAAATCGGAATCGTATTTCAGGATTTTCAACTGCTTACCGACAGATCCGTCATTGAGAATCTTGAATTTGTATTAAAAGCAACCGGATGGAAAAATAAGCAGGAGATTGATACCCGTATAGCGGAAGTTTTGAATAAAGTGGGGCTGGGACTGAAAGGTTATAAGATGCCACATCAGCTGTCGGGAGGTGAACAACAGAGGGTTGTAATTGGAAGAGCTCTGCTTAACGACCCCGATATAATTCTGGCTGATGAACCTACCGGAAACCTTGATCCTGAGACATCTGAAGGAATAATCAGGTTACTTACAGATATAAGTAAGACAGGAAGAGCAGTCATCGTTGCGACACATAATTATACACTGTT
Organism: Bacteroidales bacterium; assembly: GCA_036508535.1. Taxonomy (GTDB): domain Bacteria; phylum Bacteroidota; class Bacteroidia; order Bacteroidales; family VadinHA17; genus LD21. The sequence continues at coordinate 9,652 of DATCHE010000133.1, forward strand.
GAAAAAATTTGCTGCCAGGACAATTAAATGTGATGGAGGAAAACTTTTGGAGGTAAAAGCGGATGAAGAGATGGAATTGCTTAAATAAACGACGCACGACAAACGACGCACGACACAATTAAGAACAGAAAGAGGTTAACTCTCAGATAATTGATGATTTAACCCCCTTTAGGGGCAAGGGGGCGAAAAAATAAGGGGTCAGGGGTGGGTTTCTGAAGTCAAAAGACAAAAGACAAAAGACAAAAACAAGTACGTATATTTATTAAAAACCTGAAACAATGAAAACAAAAAAGAATTTTCGGATTTTCGCAATGCTGCCTTTCTTTCTTATTGCATCGGTTCTTACCCAGGCACAGGCACCTGCTTTGACCCCGGCAGAGAAAAAGGCAGCCGAAGTAAAAAAACTTGAAACCAGTCTTACTTTAGCTAAAAACAAGGTTGCTCTCAATGAACGGCAGATAAAAACTGCAGATTCATTGATAACTGCCGGAACAGAAATGATAGCTGACGGAAAAACAGAAACCAAAGCAGTAACGTCCGAGCGTAAAACAGTTGACAAGACTTATGAAACTGCAAAAAAACCACTTATTAAACAGTCAACTTCTAAAGATAAGGGTGAAGTTACCCGGGCGAAAGCCGAAATAAAAACACTGGATACTCAATATAAGGCAGATATAAAAGCGCTTGACACAAGATTAAAGGCGGCCACAAAAAATTCAACTACCGGCACTGCTAATGTCACAAAAGGGAAAGCAAACAAGAAGACAGCACAGGATGCTCTTAAACTATCAGAGGCTGCATTAGAAACAGCTCAGGCGAAATATGATGCTGCAACAGGATCAGGGGACAAAGCACCTACCAAGGGAAAGAAAAAATAAATTTCTGAGGTTATAATATAAGACAAAAGACAAAAGTCACAAGACAAAAGTTTGAGAATCACACTACTTTTGTCTTTATACTTTTGTCTTTTGTCTTTTCACATCTTCTACTTACCATCTACCAGTATAGGGAGGTTCTTCCCGTTGGTCATAAAAATCAGTTTGGCATTAGGTGAGGCAGAAATAGCTTTTATCATTTCATACTGCAAAAGTTTATCGCTTAAGCCTGTGCTCAATATTTTCTGATAATCGGCAATACCCTGTGCTTCAACTCTTTTTCTTTCAGCTTCCTGTCTTTCCTTCTGAAGAACAAATGTCATCTTTTGTGCATCCTGTTCAGCATTAATCTTTGATTCAATAGTTGCTTTTACTGATGCAGGTAAAGTAAGGTTCCTGACTAATAGTTGTTCGAGCATAAGTCCGCGTTCTTTAAAATTCGATTCAATAGTGGCAAATATTCTTGACTGAAACTCATCTCTTTTTGTAGAATATAAAGCAACAGCATCGTAGTAAACTGCATTATCCCTGATCTTTGTCCGGCAAATCGGACGGACAAGAACATTCCTGTAGTCTGTTCCTACTTCTTTAAGAATTCGCGGGGCTTCTGAAGGAATAACTTTATACAGAACCGTAAGGTCTACAATTACTTCAAGTCCGTCTGCCGACAAAACACGTATTGCATCATCACCTTGTTTTGAACCTTCATCCTGTACACCAGACATAGTATAATTCTCTGTCCTGACGTCGAACATAACAACCTGTACCAAAGGATTTATAATGTTTAAACCGCTTTCCAGAATATTGGGGCTCACTTTACCAAACAGTTTCTGCACACCTACCTGGCCGGGTTCAACCTGAACCACACAAGCGATAGATACTCCGATCAGTACAACAATGACTCCCGCTATTTTAATCATGGTTTGATATGCTCTTAAGGCCGGATCAGATTTGGCAGCTACAAATCCTATAATTAGTATTACAATTCCTATTACAATTACTGTCATAATTAAATGGTTTTTAAATTGTTTATAAATCGGTTTAAAGTAAGTTACGAAGGTAATCAGAAAATCGATACTCGCGAATCGTAAAACCTGAAACGTCAATGGTTTTGATAAATTAACAATTATTTAACATCCTATTTTTTATAGACAGTAAAATTATAGCGACTTTTGCCGTTATGATAAGACTACGAAAATTACTATTCAGATTTATATTCTTTCTGATCGTTTTTTTCAGCATCGGGATTAATGCTTATACATATCTAAATATACAACCTCATAGTACAGAAATTTTCACAGGTACAAAGAATGTTGAAGATAGTTTTAGTTCAGATATTGATTTTTTCATCTTCGATCAGATTGACCAATCTTTTAGATTTGGTATTAGTGAGGAATCACAAAGCCAGCTAGGGGTACTTGAAAACTTTTCCTTAATCCGAAATTTC
>DATCHE010000134.1:0-6411 GCA_036508535.1 Bacteroidales bacterium
TTGACTTTCTATTCGGGATCATTACCGGATATCATAAACAGATAGTAATCTATCATCTATAAATATTTAGCCTTGATTGGAAGCAAAGATGGCAATAATTAATTAATGAGTATTAACTTAAAAAATCAATAAACATGAAAATGAGAAACAGAATTTTGATTTATCTATTCGCAATTGTAGGCGTGTTATCAGCGCTTACTTATAGTTGTAAGAAAAGTGATGACACCAATCCGCCAGCCGGAAACACTGTTACCGACATTGATGATAATGTTTACCATACAGTTACTCTTGGTACTCAGGTTTGGTTGGTTGAAAACCTGAAAGTAACACACTACCGCAATGGAGATCCAATTCAACCGGGAACCCTTAAAGCTTATACTACTTCAACGGTTGATACTGCTGGCAAGGCCTACGTTTATTATGACCTGCCCTCAAATGCTGATATTTATGGAAGGCTTTATAATTGGTACTCCTTAGGGGGTTCACATATTCTAGCTCCAAATGGTTGTCATGTTCCAAGTGTAGCCGAATGGAATACGTTATCTGTTTATCTTCACAATACATATGGAACAGCCACGAGTCCCGATTTTGGAGGGATAGGTGGCATATTAAAAGAAACCGGAACAACCCATTGGCAAACCCCGAATACAGGAGCAACTAACGAAAGCGGTTTCTCTGCCCTGCCAGGTGGCGGTTTTTCATTTGGGGCTTTCATGGGACTAGGTACCCAATGCTTCTTCTGGACCAGTAATCAAGTTGGACCTGTAATGAATACACCTAATGCCTGGAGCATTAATCTGAATTATAACGGCATCATTGCTTACCGTGTAAACCCCGATAAACTGAACGGAATATCAGTTCGTTGCCTGAAAGACTGAATAAATCAGCAATATGAAAAAGCATCTACTCTTTCTATCAATCATCTTTTTCAGCGTATCTAACTTTTGTTCTGCGCAGGTAACATTTAGCAAATTTACCATCGGGCATGTATCTATTCCGTTTACAATCAGGCAATAAATCCGAAACAATTAAATTCTATAAACACTAAACTAAAATGAAAATGAGAAACAGATTTTTTATTTACCAAATCACTTTTATAAGCATGTTTTTAGTGCTTGCAGGCAGCTGCAAAAAGAATAACGACAATCCTGCCGATACAATTGTCGATATTGACGGTAATGTTTATCACACGGTAACCGTTGGCACACAAACCTGGATGGTCGAAAACCTGAAAGTAAAACACTACCGTATGGGAGATCCTATAGTTAATGGATCTAGTCTCAAAAGAAGTATAAGTGCTACTGATACAATTGGCGTAGCACGCGCCTATGATAATTCTGAAGTTAATGTGGAAATATATGGATGGCTGTATAATTGGTATGCTGTAGCAGATGGGCGTAATATTGCGCCAATAGGCTGGCATGTGGCAAGCGATGCAGAATTTAAAAAACTTGTTGATAACCAGGGTGGTGATTACCTTCGGGTAAATGGCGACATAATAGCCGGTGCTGCATTGAAGGAAACCGGGATTGCGCACTGGGGAACTACTTATTATCCAAATCCTGGCGCTACCAATATCAGTGGTTGGAATGGACTTCCGGGAGGCACGTACGACGCAGCTATTAGTGCGATTTATTACGGTATTCATGGTGCAGGATCCTGGTGGACAACCAACACAAAGGAAGGCAAGAATCCCTTAAAAGAAGCATACTGCATGGGTCTTACAATAACTGATGATGGTGCCCACCGTGGACTTGGAGTTAAGACTTCATTCCGTTCAATCCGATGTTTATCTGATAAAAGCAATTGACCTGAATGTTTATTGCCTGTTTCTATTAACAAATAAAGCACAACGTATTTTTCTCCATTTTAAAGACTTTTAAAATTGCAATAAAAATACCCACCCCCAGCCCTCCCTGAAAACAGGGAGGGAGCAAATTCTACCAAACATGAAGCGAATCAACAAGCAATAATCATCTTAGCATGTCCTCCCCCTGATTTCAGGGGGAGACAGAGGGGGTAAAATCGATTCAAATAAATTTTTAAACCAATAAACTATCCCACATGAAAACTTTTTACCGAATAGTATTTAGTATGATCCTGGTTCAGACCATCAGTCTGTCCAATGCAAATGCACAGGTACGCTCCATAATGCCTGATAATACTTTTGGTACCGGCGGACTGGTATTAAACAAAATAAATGCTGATTTTACCGCCGCTCCATGCGGAATGGATGTGCAGGCCGATGGAAAAATAATACAGGGCATTAGTGGTGCTCATTATCCCGCGGTGAGGCGTTTTTTTGCCAATGGAGCGCTTGATACTACCTTTGGTGTAAAAGGAATACGCGGAGCTTCATTATGCTACGGAGGGGCATGTAGTAGTACTTCCCGGCGGGAAAATGCTGGCCTGTTTCGGCCCTATTTCGAATAATTACGGATGCTATATCGCCAGATTAACATCGAAGGGCGTTATGGTTTTGACCTTTATCCCAATCCTGCCGACAAATATTCAATCATCCGCTTTAAACCAGGCGGAAATGAATATACGGAGCTAAGGGTTTATGATCCCGCAGGCAAAATATTGATTGAAAAAACTATACCTGCCGGACAAACACCTTATCAACTGGAAACTGACACCTGGAATTCAGGACTCTATTTTGTGGAAATCAGATCAGGACAAAAAGTTTCGACGGGAAAACTATTGGTTCAACATTAAGAAACTGTCTGAAATTGATGCAACAACTTTTAGAGTCTGTCTAAATTTCTATCATATGTGTTCTGATTATATTTTCCCATACCCGAAATTTTCCAGTTCTGCCCTTTTTCGGCTCCCCTTGGGATGGGATAAAATAAAAAGGGCAGAAGTAAAATGTTGAAAAGAAATAATTCAGCCTTTTAGAGTCATTTGAAAAACTTAAAAACCAGGTTAAAATACAGGTTAAACCAAACGATAACGAAATCAATGCATTATTTCAGATGAAATAGGTGTATTTTTGTTAGGATATGAGGCTAAAAACTATTCTAACAGGATTTGTGTTTGTTTTTGCTATCACTTTATGTGGTGGCATCAGCTACGCTCAAACAAGTAAGTTGACATCTTTAAAAAAAGATTTGCTTCTCACGCAAAATATAAAAATGAGGCAAGATATATTATTAAAAATTTGTGCGCAAAATCATTCCTTTCCTTTGGACAGTTTACATAAATACGTTCACATGGGTTTGGCGATTTCTTCTAAGAAAAGCCTGGAATATTTGCAATTTCTGCGATTTGAGGCTTCATATTTAAGTAAGTCGGAGCAAAATGATGCTGCCATTTTATTGACAGACAGTATTTTAAATACTTCAGCTGCAAAGCATAATATACAGATATACCAAGGTATGCTAATGGAGAAAAGTAAGGCTTTGATCCGAAACGGCCAGCCAAAAGAGGCTATAGCAGTTCTGTTTGATATGCTCGAAAAAGCCGAAACACTGAATGACACAGCAAATGCTCTTGCGGCTTTTTCCATTTTGGGATGGGCCAATATGGAGTTGGGGAAAAATGAAGAAGCAATAAAGTGGTTGGAAAAAGGGGAAAATTATACTTCCACTCAAACTTATTTCAATCAAAATCCCGCTCTTTATGTCAATTTAGGTTCTTGTTACAATAATGTTTTCAATTATGAAAAAGCCCTGGCGATTATAAACCAGGGGTTGGATCAGGCTAAGAAAGGAGAAAACCTAACAATGATAGCCAATGCTTTAAATATCAGAGCTGACATTTACATTAACCTGAAGAAAAACGATAAAGCACAGCTTGATCTTGAGGAATCGTTAAGCATCAGGGAGCAAATTGGTGACGAATACTATGTACTTTCAGATATGGCACAACTGTCCTTGTTTTATGCAACTTCGCGCCAATACGATAAAGGGATTGCTTTGGCCAATAAAGGCATTGCAAGAGTAAAGGGTGGGAATCAGCTTTCAAAATTAATATATCTGTATGATGCATTAGCCGAAAACTATAAACAAAGCAACCAAACCGGGCAATATGCGGCAACGCTTTCCACGCTTCTGATTCTGAAAGATTCGTTATACCGCAACAACACAGCCAAGGCGTTGGCCGACCTGGAAGGGAAATACCAGTATCAGAAAAACGAAAATACCATCATCCAACAACAAAACCGCATTCTCCGGAACCGGTATACTGCTTTTGGATTAGCGATAATTTTGCTTGTCACCATCGTTCTGTTTGTATTTATATATGTAAATTTTAAACGCACCCAGAAACAAAAAATGGCAGTACTTCTGTTGGAACAAAACAAAATTGCTGAAGACCAAGTTCGCACAGCGGAAGAAAATGAAAGAAAGAGAATAGCCGCTGACTTGCACGATAACTTAGGGACTCATGTTGCCGCAATCTGTTCCGGTGTTAAGTATTTTAAAGATGGGAATATAGATCAGGCGGAGGTATTGGAAGAATTGGACACCAATGCCGCCGAAATTATGAATCACCTGAACGATACAATCTGGGTGTTAAAAAACGAAAAACTGCTTTTCATCAATCTGGCGGATCGGTTTAAGCTCTGGATTCAGCGTGTAATGAAGAACTACCCTAACATTAAATATTTCATAACGGAAAACATAAATGAAGATATCGCATTAACGCCCATTAAAATTCTGCATTTGTTTTTAGTGATGAAAGAGGCACTGAACAATGCGTTGAAACACAGTAAATGTACTGAGTTACGTATTTATTTCCAGTGCATTGATAGTAACGATTGGAAGGTAAGCATAAGTGACAATGGAGTGGGATTTGACACGGACAATCCAGTTGAAGGAAATGGAATTGGCAATTTGAAACTCAGGGCAAAAGCATCAAACTTTAATGTCCTTTGGAACCGGATAGAACCTACCGGAACTGAGATTATATTTAAAAGCAATGGTTCGGAACAGGTGTTGTAGTGAAGATCACTAAATTTTTATGACAGTGGAAAATGAAATAAAATATATCAGGATTGGGTTGGTTGAAGACAATTATGTGAATCAGCGGAATTTTGTGCAAAACATCAAACTGTTTCCTGATTTGAAACTCGCGATTTTAGCTTCATCGGGGGAAGAATATTTAGATAAAATCAAAAGCATGCCCCCTAACTTGTTGCCGTCGGTCGTGTTTATGGATATTCAGATGGCGGGTATAAGTGGAATTGAAACAATCAAACTGGCAAAAGCGCACAGCAGCGCCATTAATTATATTGTTTTAACTGTATTTGAAGATGAAGATTATATTTTTGAGGCCATAAAAGCAGGAGCCATTGGTTATTTATTAAAACACGCGAACTACTTATCCATTTATGACGCGATAACCGAAGTATTGGAATATGGGGGAGCGCCTATGAGCCCGGCCATTGCGCGTAAAGCATTGAGGATGTTAAATAAACCACAGGTTGAAGCCAACGAAAATGATAAAATACTCAGCCTGCTTACCGACAGAGAGCGGGAAGTTTTACAAAACCTGGTAAATGGATATGACGCTAAGCGAATGGGTGAGATATTGGATGTAAATACCCTCACCATCCGAAAACACATCGCAAATATTTACACTAAGTTGCACGTTAACTCCAAGGCACAGGTGATTTCGCTAGCGTATCAAAATAAATGGATTGGTAAATCCTGAATTATTTAGGGGTCACCAGGCTTCTTTGGCACAAAAAGATGTTACACAAGCTACAATTATTCGTAAGTTGAGTAGTTATGCCCGTCAAAACCAAACAAAAAAGGCCTTATGGGAATTGGATAACATTTGCCAATCAATCTATACTCTTGATTTCATAGATGATGTGACCTTACGGCAGAGTGTACAAAAAACTTTGAACCGGGAACAGATTTGGAACGAATGTACACGGTTAATTGCCAATGCGATTATTTACTATAATACTTTACTTTTATCGAAGGTGTATGAACAAAAACTTGAGTCTAATGACAAAGTGGCGTTGGAAATCATAAAGGGTATCTCACCAGTCGCTTGGCAGCATGTTAACCTTTATGGAACTTTTGAGTTTACCAAGTCACAAACAAAAGTTGACATAGATGCTCTTGCTGCAATCTTTGATGAAGAATTCAGGAAAAAGATTCAGCTCAAAAACTCATCCCCTCTTCCGGATTTTGTTCATCAATTTTTTGGGTACGTTGGTCAAACTCGGATAAAGTCAATTTTAAGAAAACTTTAAGGATCGTTCAGCAATAAAAATCTGATTATTTGCGTTTTAGAACAATATGTAATTGATTCTTATTATTATTCTAAATAAAATCAGTAAAAATCTGGTTGATTTTTACTAATTAAAACTTTTAATAGATCAATAACCAAAAATCTTTGACATTCGTCTGTTTTATAGTGAAAAATCAATAAGTGTTGAGGCAATATTAATCA
>DATCHE010000135.1:0-5798 GCA_036508535.1 Bacteroidales bacterium
GAAGTGGTCCATAAAAATGGCAAATACGGTTATGACTACATCGGATAGCTTAATCCATTATGTGAGCGGAACTCCAAAATGGGCTTATGACATTGCATTTCTTGGAAAGGCCATTGACGGACTTGGAAGTGTTAATCCAAAATACTCAAAATACATGGAGGATTGGGTAAATCACTTTGTAAGACCTGATGGGTCTGTTATCGATTACAAGTTAGATGAATATAATCTTGACAGAATTTATCCGGGAAGAAATGTTTTAACTGTTTACAAGAGGAATCCTGATCCGAAGTACAAAATTGCTAACGACAATTTCATAAAGCAGCTTGAGACTCATCCGAAAACAAAATCGGGTGGCTACTGGCATAAAAAAATATACCCGTGGCAGATGTGGCTCGATGGCATTTATATGGGATCAACCTTTATTGCTCAGTATGCAAAAGAATTTAATTCACCCGAATGGTTTAATGTTGCTACGACCCAGACAAAGATGATCTATGAGAAAACTCTTGATCCTCAGACAGGACTGCTTATGCACGCCTGGGACGAGAGTCATCAGCAGAAATGGTGCGATCCGGCGACAGGTAAATCTCGTTACCCATGGAGCCGTGCAACAGGATGGTATATTCTGGCAATAGAAGATATTCTTGAATACCTGCCGGAAAATCATCCTGACAGACCAGCTCTTATTACAATTCTTCAGAAAACATGCGATGCTCTTTTGAAAGTAAGGGACCCAAAATCAGGTTTGTGGTTTCAGGTATTAAACGAGGGTGGGCGAGAGGGGAATTATCTGGAGGGCTCAGGATCAGCTATGTTTACATATGCTTTTGCAAGAGGAGCTCATAAGGGTTATCTTGATAAAAAATACCTTGAAATAGCCAATAGCGCATTTGACGGGATCATTAAAGAACTCATAACAGTCGACGAAAAGGGTTTGGTTACAATGCATAATATTTGTGGCGGATGCGGATTGGGAGGTAATCCTTACCGCGATGGCTCTTATGAGTATTACATAAACGAAAAGCGGGTTGATAACGATTCAAAAGGTGTGGCTCCTTTTATAATGGCTGCCTTTGAGCTTGACAGATAATAACATTTATGCATATTCCTGATGGATATCTCAGCCCTCAGACTTATGTTCCGTTAATGGGGGTATTTGTCTTAGTGGCTGCTGTTGCAGTAAAGAAAGTTAAAAAGGATGTATCTGCCCGTAACATTCCGTATCTGGGTATGGCTGCAGCTTTCTCATTTATAATTATGATGTTTAATTTGCCTATACCCGGTGGGACAACTGGTCATGCTGTAGGTTCTGCAGTTATTGCAATATTGTTTGGTCCATGGGCCGCCATGATAGCAGTTTCGGTAGCTCTGATTATTCAAGCTCTTATTTTTGGCGATGGCGGAATTACCGCAATTGGCGCTAACTGTTTTAATATGGCGGTATTTATGCCCTTTGCAGCATATTATATTTTTAAACTTTTCAGCAATAGTTCTTCCAAAAAAGGCAGAGTCTCATTTTCTGCTTTTATATCAGGATACCTGAGCCTTGTTTTAGCTGCAATTCTTACGGCTACAGAATTTGGAATACAACCAATTATTGCATCAACTGCGGATGGAAAAGCTTTGTATTGTCCTTACGATCTTAGTATTGCAATACCTGCGATGGCTATTGAACACCTGCTGTTATTTGGCATTATTGAGGGTTTTATTACGGCCTTAATTGTTGGATATTTTTTGAAAAACGAACCGGGATTGATTTATGCTTTCAGGAAAGGAAGGAAAGATGAAGATCGATAAACTTCAGAGGAAAATTCTGATAATTCTACTGATTTTATGTCTCATTTCACCAATTGGAATTCTGCTTCCAATGTTTTTTAATGCCGGTGATGCCTGGGGAGAATGGTCGGCACAGACTGTGAAAGAGCTGGTAGGTTATGTTCCGCAGGGACTTGCAAAATATTCTGATCTATGGAAAGCGCCCATAACAGATTATACAATAAACAGCACTGATAAATCCGTGGTTCATCAGTCGGGGTATTATATTATATCAGGCATTTTCGGAGCAACTGTTACATACATAGTTATGTTAATAATCGCCAGGTTAATTACCAGAAATGCAAAGTAGGATTCCATCATATTTACTTCAGTCCGGAAATGAAAACTTTCAACCGGGAAATACAAAAAGGTCAAAACTCAGCTTTCTTGACAGAACTATTCTGAATTCGGCTAACGCAGTTAAATCTATTTATCTTCAGGGAGAAAATGGAGCGAAAGATGGCTTAATTCAAAAAATTAATCCTCATATCAAGCTTATTTCGCTGATTTATATGGCAGTAGTGATAAGCTTTGTTAATGAAGTTACTTCTCAAATTATACTTACTATTTTTATTTTTTCAGGATATCTGGTGGCCAGATTAAAAATTTTAGAAGTCTACAGGAAAATATTTTTTCTTGCGTTTATATTTGGGTTCCTTGTTGTCTTCCCGGCATCGCTTAATGTGATCTCGCCGGGTAAAATCATCTTTAATCTGATTTCATTTAATAAACCTTCACATTTCTGGATTTACAATATTCCTGAAAATGTCGGATTTACTGAAAATGGAATTAAGGTAGTAACCCTGATTTTTCTCAGAGTACTTAACTCAGTCTCTTTTGCTTTTCTTGTTGTTTATACTACACCTTTTCCTTCATTTATAAAGTCATTCAAAATAATTGGGGTACCCGATACGTTCCTCATGATAATAACACTTGCTTACAAATTTATTTTTATCCTTTCGCGAACTATTGAAGAAACTTACTTTGCATTGAAATCGAGGCTTAATGGAAATATCAGGGACAGTGCTTTAAGGAAATTAATCAGCGGGAGGGTGTTTTTTATTTTTAAAAAGGCTGCGACTATTTATGAGAATACTTATTTCGCGATGGTTTCCAGAGGTTACAATGGATCTGTAAAACTTCATTCACAATATCATTTTAACTTAATGGATTTCGTTGCACTGACTATTGTTTTTGCTGTTGGCTTAATTGTTTTGTTATTTTACCCTGCTTAATATATAGCCCTTTGTGACCCTTAGTAAAACACAAAGAAACTCAAAGGATTGGAGCATTTTTACTTGATTTTAAGTACTTCATACCAAATAAGAACATGGATGAGATAATTTCATTAAAGAAGGTTGATTATTCATACTACGGAAAGATACCTGCTCTTAAAAATATCAATCTTTCTGTAAAAAAAGGTGAAATGTTTTCCATTATAGGTTTGAACGGAAGCGGCAAATCAACATTGCTTCATCTTATTAATGCTCTTATTTTTCCTGATGCCGGAGAAGTATTGTTTGATGGAAATAATCTAACTGAAAGGTCTTTAAAGGATGAAAGTTTTGGTTTGAATTTCCGGCAGCGGATGGGCTATATTTTCCAGAATCCCGATATACAATTATTTTGTCCTACGGTTTTCGACGAACTGTTATTCGGCCCTCTTCAACTTAACCTTCCTCTTGAGATCGCTCATGAAAGAGCTGAACAAACCTTATCCTATCTCAGTATCGGATATCTGCGCGACCGTCCGGTTTATATGCTTTCCGGGGGTGAAAAAAAGAGGGTTGCTATTGCATCGGTTCTTACAATGAATCCAGATGTTCTGCTTGTTGACGAACCACTTTCAAGTCTTGATCCTAAAACGCAAACATTTTTCATCGAACTTTTACTGGAACTCAACCATGCAGGGAAGACGATCGTTTTTACAACTCATCAGCTCGATCTGATTGAGCATCTTCAGCCCAGAGTTGCCGTACTTTCCGACGAACATACTATACAAAAGACCGGAACAGCTTCTGAAATACTTAATGATGAAGAGCTTCTTATAAGTGTCAACCTCATACACGAACACATTCATAAACATGGAGGTGAAGAGCATAAACACTTTCATTCACATTATGTTTTTCATAAACATTGAATTCAGGTACGGGGATTATATAAATAGTTGAAATATGAAAAAAGCATTTGTTTTGCTAATCTTAGTCTGTTTTACAATCAGCCTGCCGGCACAGCCCTTACCAGTTAAGGTTAAGCATACTGTTATAATTGATACTGACTGTGCTTATGACGATATGAGGGCGATAAGTCTATTGCTCGATCGACCGGAGATAACCATAAAAGCTATTCTGGTATCTGATGGATCATTATCGCCGGTGGACGGCTCCGGAAAAATCAGTTCTCTCTTAAATGAATTCAACCGGAATGATATCCCTGTTGCCATGGGAGATGTCCTTAAAGAAGTTAATCCTCCCTGGAGGCTGGCAAGCTGGCAGATAATCTGGGGTAAAGGAGCAGGGAGAGCTGTTTCCGGCTTGAATGCAGTAGATTGTCTTACTGAAAAGTTAGACAGCGCTGATGAAAAAGTGATTCTTATTTGCCTTGGACCGCTTACAAACATAGCAAAACTAATAAAGAAGACCCCCGGCAAATTATTTAAAGTTGAAAAAATAATCTGGTATAACGATTCGGCAAAACCACTGCAAGGCTTTAACTATGAATGTGATAAAGATGCCACAGACATTGTATTTAAATCGAAGGTGAGAATTGATGTCATCTCAAACCTTAATTATAAGGGTGCAGTGCTCGATTCATCAATGTATAATGTTTACAGAAAATCGGATACAAGGCTTGCAGCAATTTTAGAATATGTTCGCAGTCAGCCGTTGGTTCTTGGAGAACTCAGTCAAAATCATTACATGTTGTATGACGACCTGGTAGCGATATATTTAACCAATCCCGAGCTGTTTGATATAAATACAATGATCGAAAAATTAAATGTAAGGTACAATCAGTCTTATAACCTGCCCGCTGTAAAAGAAGCTATCAACGATATGATCAGGGGAAGCTATGTTACAACACGAAATGTTGTTTTTAACAAGTTTCCTGATCAGCGTGAAATGTTCAATTATGACGTGCGGCCCATCGTTGATTCAGCTATTGCTCTATATGGGTATGACGAGTGGAAAGCCAATGTTATGACTGATGAGTTTCATGGCCACCTGGGAGTATTTTCAATCGTAGGTGCCAAGATGGGAATAAAAGCACGTGAGATATTTGGTGTTGGTCCTGATATGCTCGAAGTGACAACATATGCTGGATACAGACCACCGTACAGTTGCCTGACAGATGGGATTCAGGCGAGCACAGGTGCAACTTTGGGAATGGGAACCATACATCTGGCCGCTGATAGTATTGCACGTCCTGAGGCTGTTTTTAAATACAAAGACCATTCAATCAGAATAACCCTAAAAAAGGAATACCTTGAGAAAGTAGATGCTGATATTAATGAAGGAATTATAAAATTCGGTTTAATGGACGACGGTTACTGGAAACTCATTCGCTATAACGCATTGAAATACTGGCTGGAATGGGACAGGAACAAGATTTTCGATATTGTGGAAGTTAATAAGTAAACCTTCCTTAGCGCATGCTATTGTGATTAAAAAAAATATGGAGGCTAATGAGCCTCCATATTTAATAAACATTGTATGAATCCTTAAATCCTAGTAACCGGGATTCTGCATTGCGGTCTTCTCATCTGCAGTAAGGGCTTTCCCTTCTGCATTATAAATTGCATCGAGGTAAGTCTGCGGTATTGGGCGCAGATAATGTTTCTCCTGAATATTCGGAGCTGCTTCAGGGTTGAAAATCTTGGCACGATTAAAAAGTGTTTTTGTACGCGCAAGGTCTTCCCAGCGGAAGAGTTCACCGCAAAGCTCGCGTGAACGCTCGTCGAGCAGGAAGCACATCATCCTGTCATA
>DATCHE010000136.1:0-15846 GCA_036508535.1 Bacteroidales bacterium
GAATTAAAAGTTCTGTGCACAAATCCCTTCAACTTCTCAAGATGAACATCTTCATGGTTCATAATGAAATCATAGGGAGAGTTACCCATTAACTCCATCATACGTTTTGCATTTCTGAGTATCATTTTTCGGTTTCCCCACGAGATGGTTGCTGCCATAAAGCCCGAAATCTCAATGTCTTCTTTTAAGGAATAAGAATGAGGTATACTAATCGGGTCAGATTCAATAAAATTGATATTATTATATTTATTTACTTTGTCATCAAGAAACTCTTTTAATTCTGCCTGATTTAACCTCATCTGGTTTAAATTATGTTTCGTAAAAGTAAATATTAAACAGGGAAATTTCGTGGAGAATACTGATAATGGCTAATAATTATTTTACTTTTAAGCAATTCACAGTAAATCAGTATAAATCAGTCTTTAAAGTAGGAACTGATGGAGTACTGCTAGGAGCAGTTACTAATGTAGACGGAGTTAAAAAAATACTTGAAATAGGCACCGGTACAGGTTTAATAGCATTAATGCTGGCCCAGCGATCAGATGCTGAAATTGTGGCAATTGAACCCGACTTTGAATCGTGGTGTCAGGCTTGTGAAAATGTGAATCGTTCAAAATGGAATAGCAGGATAAAAGTTTTAAACTCAGACCTTCAGAGTTACCTGCCTGAATCCGAAAAATTCGATCTTGTAGTCACTAATCCTCCATACTTTACAGATTCCCTCAGAAACCCCGACCCAAGGAAATCGACCGCCAGGCATAATGATTCACTTACATCGGAAGAATTGCTCAAGGGTGTAACAAGGCTCCTTGAAGAAAATGGAAAGTTTCAATTGATACTCCCTTACGTCGAAGGGAATATTTTTATTGCAGAAGCTGTCAGGTATGGAATTTTTTGCAACAGTATATTAAAAATAAGACCGTTGCCAGATTCAGACATCAGACGACTTATTTTGACTTTCAGCAGGATAAAAACATTGCCGGCTGAAAAGTTCCTTACAATAGAAAAAGGGAATAGGCATGACTTTACAGAAGAATATATAAACCTGACTAAGGAGTTTTATCTGAAGTTTTGATAACTCAACCCCAAAGATTCAACCGCCTGGTTTTCTTGCCCCCTGCCCCCTAAAGGGTGTTCTAAATCTAATAATCATAAGGGTTAAGCCATTCATTTACTCCGTATTAGCCCCCCTTTAGGGGGGATGGGGGGCAAAAAAACAGAGGGGGTGGTGGGCGAAAAAAAGAGGAGGATGCCAAATAAATAAGTAGTGAGAGGCTTTGGGAAAATCAGAACAATAATATCTCGCTCTCCGGCAACCCATATTCTTCCTTCATCTCAATTCCCAATGTTTTTAACTCATCGAGTACAGGGTTGTAAATTTCAGGCACAACAGGACGGTAAACACCTGACAATTTTATCTTCTTTTCAAGTATCATTTTTATGGCAATAGCTGCCGGCAGGGCAACAGTTCTTGCAATTGATGTGCTGGTCGAAGGAGATCCGAAATCGAGCATTGATGATTTAATGACTTCTCTTTTTCCATTAGGGTAGGATGCCAGAAATATATGTTGAAGTATCACCATATCCCTTTCATTATCGCCAAGAGCCATTTTACTTATCATTCTGTCAGAAGTAATTTCAAAAGGGGTTGTCTTTCCCGTGTTTAGTTTCTCATCGCTGAAAAAGCCAAGATAATCCAGTGAGTCAATTGCAGGAGATTTTTGATTTACGGCCAGTCTTAATGAAATATTCTTTTTGAGTTCAGTGCCGCTTATATTGGCTCTCTCTGCCAGAAATGCAGCATAGGTCATGTCTTTATAATCCCTTTCTTCGTCATCGAGCATTTTAAGATTTTTCATGACATCGAGCGTCTCGCACCATCCTTTGTACCTGAAAGTGCCCCTGTATATCGTTTTAACTTCTGGTATTCCGTAAATATCAATATAACTTATTGAATCTCTGTTTGGATAGGCCTCGAGGTCTCCAATTCCGGGGAATGTATATTTAAATCTGTCTTTAAAAAGATTAATGGGTTCAATGAATACCTCCCTGCTGTTTTTTAGATAGCGGGCACTGTTCATGCTTGCCAAAATTACACCTTTCGGGCTCCACGAAAACTTATATTTAAGGGGATTGTTAGCGGCTTCCGGAGCAGGCAGTGCACCGCATAATGAATAAAATTCTTCAACCTTTCCACCCTTATTATGAATATGATCTATTATTCTCATTGCTGACATATGATCTATCCCCGGATCGAGGCCAATCTCATTAAGAAATAGTACTCCTGCTTTCTTTGCCGCCTCATTCAAAGCAGCTATCCCTGATTGAACATATGAAGTGGTTACCAGAGGTTTTCCATATCGCAGACACACTTCTGCAACAGATGTATGATATTTATAGGGCAGAAGGCTTACGGTGATATCACATTCAGAGACCAGCTTACCAAGCATTGCAGGATCATCCATTGACCAGTGAACAGATGACCCATGAGGGTTACCGTTAATCATCTCATCCGCCCTGTCTTTCATTGGAGAGGCAATCATCAGACTGAAACCGCTTTTAAGGAGGTACTCAACCATTGGTTTTACAACCATTCCGGCGCCAAGGATTAAGACTTTTTTCATAGCCATATTATTTATCAGCAAGGTAGAAAATCAAATCAATAGATTATATGATATTAGATTGGTTTTAGGGTAAATCACTATAGTCAAGAATGTACACTCATTCCCCATTTCTTGCCCCCCAACCCTGTCTTGCCTTTATTTCTTGCCCCCCAACCCCCCTAAAGGGGGGCTAAGAACCTGGCTAGAACCCCCTTTATGGGGCAGGGGGCGGAAGAACGGAGAGGCACAGAGAAGCATGAATATCTAAATTGGTTAGATGATCTATAAATAAATTTCAAAAACTCTTTCATTAATATTTATAGGAGATTATCTTTGTTAAGAACCATCTGATTAGTAAGTAATCAATATATTCCAAAAACTAACCAATGTCTGACCTTCATAAATATGTAGAAACCCCGCTCATGAAGCAGTATAACGACATCAAGACCAAGCATCCTGATGCGATACTTCTCTTCAGAGTCGGAGATTTTTATGAGACATTCGGTGAAGATGCAATAAGAACTTCCGAAATTCTCGGAATTACTCTTACCCGCCGGGCTAACGGGTCTGCACAATTTGTAGAGCTTGCAGGATTTCCTTACCATGCACTTGATACTTACCTTCCTCGCCTCGTCAGAGCAGGACAGCGGGTAGCTATCTGCGAACAGCTTGAGGATCCGAAAATGACAAAGAAAATTGTTAAGAGAGGGATCATTGAACTAGTTACTCCGGGTGTTTCGCTGAATGAGAATGTTCTTAATCATAAGGAGAATAACTTCCTGGCAGCGGTTCATATTGATAAAAAAATAGCCGGTGTTGCCTTTCTGGATATTTCTACGGGAGAGTTTCTTACTTCGGAAGGTACAATAGAATATATAGATCAGATGCTGAGTAATTTTCAGCCAAAAGAAGTACTTTTTGAAAAGGGACAGAAAGAACTCTTTCTTGAATATTTCGGACCAAAATATTATACTTTTAAATTAGATGATTGGATCTTTACTTCAGACGCTGCAAACGACAGATTACTTAAGCAGTTTGAGACCAGTTCTTTAAAAGGTTTTGGGGTTCAGAATCTTTCATTCGGGATAATCGCGGCCGGTGCTATACTTTATTACCTCGATATTACGCAACATGAACAACTAGGCCATATTACCAGTCTTTCGAGAATAGAAGAAAACCGGTATGTCTGGCTCGATAAGTTCACTATCAAAAATCTCGAGTTGTTCCATACACCTTATGAAGGTGCCAGAACACTTCTGTCAGTCATGGACAGGACCATTTCGCCAATGGGAGGAAGACTTCTTAAAAGGTGGCTCTCTCTTCCTCTTAAGGATATTCTGCCTGTAAACGAACGACTTGATATTGTACAGTATCTTGTTGAGAATACAATTTCAAAAGATGAGATTGCAGCTCTTATCAGGCAGGTGGGCGACCTTGAAAGGCTTATTTCAAAAGTTGCAGTAAGCAGAATTAACCCTCGTGAGGTTGTACAGCTTAAGAGAGCCCTGATGGCAATCGAACCGATTCAGTTAATATGTAGTAATAGCGGTTGTACGCCTCTTGCGAAACTGGCAGAACAGCTAAACCCATGCAGATTAATAGCAGATAAAATCCATAAAGAATTAAACAACGACCCTCCTGTTCAGATCAACAGGGGAAATGCAATAGCAAAGGGGATATCTCCTGAACTTGACGAATTGAGAACGATACTTTATCATGGTAAAGATTATCTGGCTGAATTACAGATACGTGAAAGTGAACGTACAGGAATAACATCCCTGAAAGTGAGCTTTAATAATGTATTTGGTTATTATATTGAGGTTAGGAACACACATAAAGATAAGGTGCCACCGGAATGGATCAGAAAACAAACCCTTGTAAGTGCAGAGCGCTATATAACCGAGGAGCTTAAAGAATATGAGAGTAAAATCCTTGGCGCTGAAGAAAAAATAATTGCCCTCGAGACAAAACTTTTCACCGATCTGGTGCTATCTATCCTTGAATATATTCCTCCGATTCAATTAAACTCATCGCTTATTGCCCGGCTCGACTGTCTTCAGTCGTTTGCGGTTATTTCCACTGAAAATAATTACGTTCGGCCGGAACTAAACGATACCAGAATTCTCGAAATAACCGATGGTCGTCATCCTGTAATAGAAAAGCAGCTGCCGGTTGGTGAATCATATGTTCCAAACGACCTTCTTCTCGATACAGATGATCAGCAGATAATTATTCTGACCGGTCCGAACATGTCAGGTAAATCAGCTCTGTTACGCCAAACAGCGCTTATAGTTTTAATGGCTCAGACAGGCTGTTTCGTTCCGGCCAGGGCTGCATCTATAGGTATGGTCGATAAGATATTTACAAGGGTAGGGGCTTCAGATAATATCAGCCTGGGCGAATCAACATTCATGGTCGAGATGAATGAGACAGCCAGTATCCTGAATAATCTTTCAGACAGAAGTCTGATATTGCTGGATGAAATTGGAAGAGGAACAAGCACCTACGATGGGATATCAATCGCCTGGGCAATGGTGGAATATCTTCATGAAAATAAGTTAAGAGCGAAAACTCTGTTTGCTACTCATTATCATGAGCTAAATGAAATGGAAAATTCATTTCCCCGGGTCAAAAACTATAGTGTTTCAATAAAAGAACTCAATAATAAGGTCATTTTCCTTCGAAAGCTTAAGAGGGGAGGAAGCGAACATAGTTTTGGAATACACGTGGCAAGAATGGCTGGTATGCCCAGAAGTGTTGTTAGCCGGGCAGATGAAATCCTTAAGGAGCTTGAACAGAGCCACGATAAAAAAGATCTCAGGAAGCCAATTGCTGACCTTGCCGGTCACAGAGAAGGTATCCAACTTAGTATTTTCCAGTTAGACGATCCTGTACTGAAACAAATCCGTGATGAAATTCTTGAGATTGATATAGACAATCTTACGCCTGTTGAAGCTCTTAATAAGCTTTACAGCATCAAAAAATATCTAAAATAGGTATATCTGACTGCATCATTTATGGTAGCACGCAGCAATTCGCCATCGATTGTAAAATTTTCTATTTACCATCGGGAATGAAATCCAAAGCAATTGAATTCATGCAATATCTCTTTCCTGTTGGGGGAGGGCCATCATCAAATATATGCCCCAAATGTCCTCCGCATCTTCCACAAAGCACTTCAGTCCTTTCCATTCCTAATGATGAGTCTCGTCTGAATACTATGCTATTCTTATCATCCTGTTCAAAAAAGCTTGGCCAGCCACAAGTGCTTGCAAACTTAGCTTCGGAACGAAAGAGTATTCTACCGCAAGCTGCACAGTAATAAGTACCTCTTAGATCTGCATTCCAGTACTTACCGGTAAATGGTCTCTCTGTAGCGGCATGTCGCGATACTTCATAAACATCTGCAGGCAGAATCTTTTTCCATTCTGCATCGGTAAGAGTCAGTTTAGTAGTGTCTGTATGAGAATAATACGGATTTTCTGAATTACTTATAGATTTCATGTTCAATGATGGATTTTTTACGTTTCTGCTTTGTCCGCATGCATTTAAAGTGAGAATAATGACAAGCGGTAATGCTATAATAATTTGAATTGGAGGTGAAACAGTTGTTTTCATAATCATTTCTTTAACCTGTCTTTAAACACCTTTTCAAACTTTTCCAGTTTAGGTTGTATTACCATTTTGCAGTATGGAGCATTCTTGTTCTGATTATAATAATCCTGATGATAATCTTCAGCTTTATAGAAAACCGAAAATGGGACCAGCTGTGTAACTACAGGATTTGCATAAACTTTGTTCTTATTTAATTCTTCAATGATACTTTTTGCAATTGTTCGCTGTTGATCATTTCTGTAAAATATAACTGACCGGTATTGTGTTCCAACATCATCGCCTTGTTTGTTCAAAGTAGTAGGATCGTGAACTGTAAAAAAGACTTTTAGAATTTCTTCGACGGAAGTTTTTGAACCATCAAATGTAATCTGGGCTACCTCTGCATGCCCCGTTAAGCCGGTACAAACCTCCCTGTAGGATGGATTTTTAATTGTTCCGCCTGAATAGCCTGATTCTACTTTAATAACTCCGTCCAGCATCTCATAAACTGCTTCAACACACCAGAAGCATCCTCCCCCTAAAGTAATCGTGTCAATTGATGCAGTATTAGCTGAAGTATTTGTATTAGTTGCCATCTCATGCGATTTTCTGTGATTTTCCATTGTTTTTATATTATTAGCTGTGCCTCCGGATGTGCTTAATAACAAGATAAAGACTGTAACCAATTTAAGTACAATGAGGAGGGAAATATTTCTCTTTGTTATAAAAGTATTCATTCTATCGGAAGTTTGAGTCTTCAATGATTATTATGAATAAACAACACATATCAAATTATGTTTAAACATCGTTGAAGGTCGACCTTTAAAAATTCATTAACCAGAAGATAATGGCCACTTTACAGAAATATTCTCCTTTCGCAAAGATTACTATATGACCAACTTACCTGAGGAAATTCATAATAATCCGGAATTAGCTTTATTAACACTGTCGTAAATATTCTGTATTACCAATCCTGCAAGTGTAAATCCAAAAATAGCTGTCATATGAGCAACCGTTCCGTTTATTACGGCTTTCTTGCTACACCATTCGTGATTGGCAAGTTCCGGATCTCCAGGGCCGTTTTGGGCTTTAGGACAGAGGCATTTATCAGTGCCGCACGACGATCCTGATCCTTTGGATTCGACCTGTTCTTCACTAAAAACACATAAGAATTTTTTTGCAGGCAAGTCACCTTTCCTGATCATTTTCCTGACTCTTGCACCCATCGGACACCCGATGACATCCCAAAATTCAGCAACTTCCACTCTTGAAGGATCGATTTTCATAGATGCCCCCATTGAAGAAAAAAGTGTAGCATTTGTTCTGGTAGCCTTCCTGATAAGATGAATTTTGCTTCTAAGACTGTCAATGGCATCAATAATGTAATCAAACTGATCGAGCTGAAAAAAATCGTGGTTTTGTGGGCTGTATATTTTTTGAATGTCATTAATTGTTGCATGTGGATTTATCTCAAGCAGTCTTTTTTTAAGAGCATCAGTTTTAACTTCTCCCACAGTCAGTGTTGTTGCCTGAAGTTGTCTGTTTATGTTGGTTATACAAATTCTGTCTGAATCAACAATAGTCAGGTTACGGATACCAGACCTAATAAGACTTTCTGCACACCAGCTCCCAACACCTCCAATACCGAATATTATTACCTTCTTACGCGCAATTTCCATCATTATTTCTGATCCCAGCAACAATTCAGTTCGCTGGAATATTCCTTTCTCGGATAGCATTTACAACCTGTTTTAATTTTATACACTAAATTGAACGGCGTAAAATTAATCAAAACGCACACTCTTTTGTACGTTTTCAGAAATACCCGTTCCGGGAGAGTGAAAGATACTCTGAGCTTAAACAGTGTTATTGTTTAATGAGTTTGGCTGTTTGAACAGGTACATCGTTCAGATAAATCCGGCATATGTATAATCCTTTTCTCATATCTGACAGATCAATGCTTACAATCTGCTCCCCTGCTTCTGCGATCTGACCTGCAAGCTTTTTAACATATCTGCCTGTTGAATCATACAACAGGATATCACATCTGCCTCCTCTGCTGAGATTGAGTTGAAGAAATCCTTTATCATTTAATGGATTTGGATAAGAAAAAACTTCCATCGAAAAACCGGGGTCCTTTACTCCTGTTGTGACTGTTTCAAAACATCCCAGATCAGGCGCTGAACCTGCATAAGACAGTCCTACATTCACCCCTGCATCAATCAGATTGCTGCCTGAAACGAGGTGCATATAATCTATGTCGGGTAAACTTCCATCCGCTTTTCTTGAACCGTAAGCCGGTGTTTCATCGAGGCTTATAAAATCTCCTGTTGTAACCACAAAAGGAGCCATCCAGCTATTTTTTTCCTGTTCGGCAAAACTGCCTATCTCCGCTATTTTGCCCAGGTCAACACAGTTTTTGACTACCGCAACTTTCCCAGCCGCAAGCGCCTGAGTTATCCGGTAGTCAGCTACCAGGTTTTTATATCCTGTGCAGTTATATAATATCATCGACCCTTTATTGTTGTTTTGATCAAACCCTTTTGCCTTGTTTTTAAAGGAAAGGCATTTTTTCAGTGTGAAGTTATGTTTAAGTGTTTTGTCATCACTTCCTCCCATCTTAAAACCATTTCCATTGGCATTTGCTCCGGGATCAGTTCCATCTTCAAGGTATCCGTTCTCAAATGCCCAGCAGTTTTCTAAGGAGTTGCTGACGTCATCTGTTCCCCTCAGGTACCCATCCCAACCGTCATCACAGTTTTTCCAGGACCTGCAACCGTAAAAAGAATTTCCACTGCCCACGTTCATTTTTACCGCAAAGCCGTCAGCATCTCCATAATCGGGAGGATCGGCATTATAATAAGAATCACAGTTTATAATCGTGTTATCGGAGGCTCCATTATCGAGTTGTAACCCGCTGTCCCTGTTTCTGTAAAAGGCACAGTTTTCAATTATGTTATGGCTCCCGGCTTCTATCTTCATGCCGTTGTCACCAGCTCCGGTAATGTCAATTCCTTTTATATGCCAGTAACTTCCGGTCAGTTTAATTCCATAGTTGCTACCATTCAACGATTGTCCTGAAAAGTTGAGAACCGGCTTTGTTCCCGGATAGGCAAACAACGAGATGACGGACCCGGTGGTACCGCTTTTGGCTATTATAACAGGAGCAAGAAGATAATAACTTCCCCCTTTAACATATATGTTTTCTCCTGGCAGTACCACACTAACAGCTTTTGCTATAGTAAGGAAAGGGTATTGTTCAGAACCGTTGCCTGTATCAGAACCGTTTGTAGCCACATACCAGTTGCCGGCAGTAACAAACTGTGAAAGAAAGAGAAAAGCGACCCCCGTCAGAATAAACCGAAGGATTGATTTCACAGTCAGACATTGCCTGTTCTTATACTTTGCGCTAAAGCCACCCATTGGTAACGATTGAATAATTACTGATCATCCCTGAAAACGCTTACTTCCTGTTTTGTTCCGGGTCACTACATGTTTCCTGGCCAAAATTACATAAACTATCGGAATTGATTAAGCAATCATCATCATAGAGAGGACAAAAGTTGCAATCAATATCCACTAAGATCAAGTTCTGAATAGACTTTCATTGCTGCAGCCTTTACAAAATCGTTTATCTGGTTTTCGGATTCTTTTTGTTTAAGGTCCACGGTTCTTGCTGCAATTTTTCCCAAAACCTGAATCAAGGTATCAACATCTTCCTCTGTATTTTCTATGCCAAGGCTCACCCTGGTAATACCCGGAAACCTTAACCGCGGAAAAAGTCGGGCAAGAATTCTCTGGAATCGCTGCAGAGCAGGAGGAACACCAAGAATATGTTTCACCAGAATATGAGCACAATGGCAACCATATCGCACGCCTATTCCTCCACGAATAGCTAATTCTTTTGCCACGGTGTGTGCCATAATTCCCCTGAGCGTAAAGACAACGACTCCGACCTTCTGAGGGAATCTGGGTGAGGAAGGGTCATTAACACCGTAAATTTTCAGACCCTCAATATTCGAAAGTCCCTTCAGGAGCATTTTCGTAAGAGCTTGTTCTTCTTCCCGGATTACATCTAAACCAATCCGCTCAATGAGGATCAGTGACTTTCCCAGGGCGGCAATACCGCCTGCGTTTTCTTCCCCGGAAGATTTGATTTGTTCCAGTTCTAAAGGATTAATATTAAGGAGATCCTTTCTGCATACTAAAACTCCGGTACCAAATGGAGCATACACCTTATGTGCGGAGAAGGTAAGATAGTCTATTTCACACTTGTCCATTTCAACTTTACGGTGAGCGACAAGTTGTGCAGCATCTATTAGTAAACGAGCGCCATATTTGTGAACTATCCTGCTTATTTCTTCCAGATCATTAATAGAACCCAGGACATTTGAAGCACCGCTCATCGCCATTATCCTTATTCTTTTATTACCATGTTGTCCATTCTGGTTATATGATGATAAGAGAGCTTCAAGCTCGTTCAAATCCAGGAAGCCTTCTTTGTCAACCTGAAGTCTTTCCATTGAAATCCGCGGAATCAATCTCCAGGGCAGATCGTTCGATGTGTGTTCAAGGATCGTGCTGAGCACAACAGGTTCTGTCCCTGTTTCCGGTTCCAGACTAAAATTTTGGGCCGCCAGATTGATTGCTTCTGTGGTATTTGTGGTAAAGATCAACTCATATGTATCCATTGAAGCACCAAGCATTTTGGAGCAAATAGACCTGACTTCATCAATGATCTCCTTTTGAATTTGTAAAGGCAGTCTCCATGTCTGGCTGACTGCATTCCAAATCGGTTTGAAAGTTGGAGTGCTTGCGCTGTTGTCAAGGTTGATATAAGGTTTATAAGCATCAGTGGTTGGAACCAAAATATCGCGACCTATCAGTGTTTGCCGGAGTTCACTTAACAGTTCCTTCCCGGAATATTTCTCCAGTTCGTCATGGTACAATATTTCGCTGCCAGAAAGTTTTTCAACAGCAGGAAGAGGGAATAATTCAACTTCCATTTGCCTCATAAGCTGCAGAGCCCTGGCAAATGCGATTATATTTATGATTGCGGGAGTGCCGGCTTCAAACCTGTCGGGACTATTTGCCCAGACTACCCATTTGGGAGAGATAAGTCTGGTCGTTCCTCCTCCGGTCATGAAAGGCGCTCCTTTTGGTAAAGCTTTTCTTTTTATCGCTAAAGCAATTACCCCCAGCGGTAATCGAATATCATTGCTGGACAAACACTTATAATTTTCAGGATTAAGTTTTGATTTGAATTTCTCAGCTCCCCGGGGCGAACAAAAGATGACAACATATTTGCTTTTATTAAGTCCTGTGTATTTCAGAACAATATCTCTGGCTTGTTCGAATAAATGTGTGGATAATATTGAGTTATGCCCGCTACCCCGGTGAACATTGGAGTAAGTTTCCAAAGCTGTAATAACACTTTCACCGAGATCAGTAAAAGCATTAGTCGTATTTTGCATATCAGAGATGTAATATATTTAGCGAAAGATAAATAAAACCGGCAAAAGACAAGAAGATATTGTTCAAAGAAAAGTAGTTTGGTACAAAATTATTATAGCAGACTACCTGTTCATAGTTTATTGTTTTTCGAGAATGCTCTTTAGATTAATCAGCCCTTTTTCAAGGTCTTTGCCTAACATTCTCTTAAATATTGGTGAGAATAACGACATTGGAAACTTTGAAGGACTGTCAAAAACCCAGACAACAGTAGTACTTTCAGTTCCAAGACTTGTAATCTCAAATTTGGTTTTGCCGTGATTTTGCATCGGACGGGTAAAATTTATTGAATATTCAATACTTTTTCCATCTTCAATGGCCGTTATTTCCTGCACTCCGGCACCTACATTTTTAACTGTACTATCCCAGCTATACTGGAAACCTATCGTTCCATCAGTGCCCTTGTAAGATTTTTTCATATTGGGATCAGCCATGTTCCAAACACTGAAAGAATCCTGGTTCCCTGTGATTTTAAGATACTCAAAAACCAACCTGGAACTCTTGTTTATCGTTATTGATTTTTCAATTTTCATATTAATTATCTTTTAAATCTTTTTTTGAGTGAATATAGTTTTTATAGCTAATAAACCATCTACAGATATTATTGTTCATTTTTTATAATGACCTTTCTAATACGATACCCCGAAAGTTCAAAAGCTGCAATCGGGATATCGATTTTGTGTCGCTAATGTCTAATAATAATGAACATTAATTTAGTTGTTATTCAATTTTATGGAATTGGAGGAGTAAAATCTGTATAAAATATTTATATATAAACAATATTATGTAAACAATAATGTTTATATTTGTTCAATGAAAACTGAATTATCGATAATAAAAGGGATTCATCCCGGATTAATTCTTGAGCGTGAGCTTAAACTGCGTAAGTTGCCTAAAGGACCATTTGCTCTTTCTTTGAAGGAATACCCTCAAACTCTGGTTTCAATTTCCAAAGGAAAGAGACGGATGAACATTAATATTGCTTTAAAAATTGAGAAAGCACTTGGGATAGAAGAAGGGTATTTTATGATTTTGCAGGTTTATCATGATATCGAAGAGGCGAAAAAAAGTCAAAATAAAGAACATCCTGATTTTACTAAATTGAGGCGAGTTTTGTTTTGGGATACAAAAATGGAAAACATAAACTGGGAAAAACAAAAAAATGCTGTTATAAAAAGAGTATTTGAAAGAGGTAATGATATTGAAAAAAGCGAAATCATTAGCTTTTATGGGATAGAGAATATCAATGATATAATGAAAACAAATGAGTAATAAACTCTATTACAATACACTAAAGCCCTTATTATTAAATGTTTTGAAAGCATTAATGTCAGCCAAAGAATTTGATGTTTTCAGATTAGTTGGCGGGACTGCTCTAAGTTTGTATAGAGGACACAGGGAATCAGTCGATATTGATTTGTTTTCTGATGTTCCCTATGATTCAATAGACTTTGCCGCAATAGATTCATTTTTATATAAAACATATTCATATGTCGACGCGAATGAATACAAGGTTGTTGGCATGGGGAAATCATATTACATTGGCAATAGCAAAGATGACTGTATTAAATTGGATTTATTTTATATTGATAGATTTATTCAAAATATCAATCTAATAGATGGTCTTAGAATGGCGAAAGTTGAAGAAATTGTATCCATGAAAATTGATGTCATTTCCAGGGGTGGAAGGAAAAAGGATTTTTGGGATATTCATGAACTTAAGGATGATTACTCATTAGAAAAAATGTTAGCTTTTCATAAGGAAAGATATCCATACACCCATGACCAAATTCAAATTAGAAGTAGTTTTTCAGATTTTACACTTGCGGATGAAGATTTCGATCCAATTTGCTTGAAGGGTAAACACTGGGAACTCATAAAGTTAGATATGATTGATTTTGTAAAGCAGCCGTTTAAGTGACAATTAAAATTAAAAACCATGAATTATATCTATACCAATGGTTTTTCTTAGACTATTTCCCATTCTTCTATTTCCCCCTCAATTATGTTAAAAAGAGTATGGGGTTCAATATTAGTTTCTTTTAATAATCTATGATATCTCTCCGTATCCCTGGTTTTCAATTTTTTTAAGAGATGCTGCATCTCATATTCTATTTGCCTCCGGGTAACAGTTAAAATTACCGGTTCGTGATAAACATTGAATTTTTCTTTATTAAAATGATATCCGCGGGCTAACGATTCCTGGTAAACAACTGCCAGATACTGATTAATACCCTGGAGCGGATTGTTGGAGTTTTTAAAACGTGTTAGCTGAGGATGGTTTTTATACCTTTTGGTTTTTTCCTCCAATACATTTTTCGCCAGAAGTGTTTCCCGCCAAAGTGCAACCAGCCCTTTCGTATCAAGATATTTAGGATGGATTGACCAGATCCTCATATTGGAACAATATTTTCAAGGGGGGTTAACATTTTATCAACAGCCTTATTGGCTTCAGTGTTTTAGCAGCTTTCTCCACAAGGAATCCAAGACCATTATAAGTTAATTAAGCCATTTAACTATGTGAAAACCAGAAAAACTAACTAGTGCGGAGAGGAATGCACCCCACAAAATATCGATGAATACTATATTCAAGGGCCAGTCTTTCATGGTGGCTAAATTTGTCAGATCGTAGGTTGCGTATGTAAATATGCCAAATAAAGCCCCCATTAAAATTGCATTTGAGGCAGAACCTTTGTTCACAGCAGGATAAATAGCAAAAATTGAAATCCCCACAACATAAATGAGGTAGAAGATTAAGGCTGCGGTCCAGTTAACCTTGTCTGTTATAAAACCACCCAGGTACTTTTGATATAAGTTTTTAGCTATTATACCGAGCCAAAGCATATCTACCATCAAAAAAACGATAAAAGTAAGGAGGTAACTAAGAATTGTATTTTTTATATTCATCTTGATTATTTATTAAAATAGTTTATTGAGTCCATTTAAATTAGGTTCACTTTATTTTTCCATCTTCCCATTCCACTGAAACGATAATTTCATTTCTTCTGGCAATAAATTGGAACGGAGGATTATAACCCAGAAATCTGTAATTCCCGATAGATTGGATCCCATTTGCTTTAAGAAGATTCTGAAGTTTTTCCGAATAGAGTTTAAGATCTTTATCGGAGGCATATCCGCCAAATCTTATTACAGCGACATATTCATCTGCTGTGTTTTTTATTTGAACATTTGGGTCATTCGGTTTTGGCAGGTTTTCTTTTGAGTATGCAGAAGGCATTACGAAGCTCATTGTTGAAACAGAATCGTTGATATCCATTTGAACAGGTGCGGTCATAGAAATTTTTTTATTAGCCTCGTTGCCGCCAAAGATATAACCTGCAAGTTTCCTAAAACCGGGACCCGAAAGCTCCCTGTAGGATTTTGCATTTGAACTGATTGTTGCTATAGTGGCAGAGGGATAGAATCTGATTTCAAAGCCCTTGTACTTCTGAATGATGCTATACTTTTGTTCCTCAGTTTTATTTGTCGACATAACGGTAAAAGATTGAAGTAATATGATTATTAAAATAACTACGGCTAAAATTATGATAAGCATTTTCATATTTTTTTTATTTGATGATCATTTAATTGCAATACTCCTTATCATTCCCCTGAAGATGAGTCCATGAAAAGGCAGTACACTATACCAGTATAACCTTCCCCATAAACCCAGAGGCCTGAATGTTGCAGTTTGATGTAAAATATTATTACTGTCTATTCTGAATTCGAGCCAGGCCTCTCCGGGTAATTTCATTTCAGCAAATAGAAGCAATCTTTTTTCTCTCTTGTCGGCAATCAGAACACGCCAGAAATCGAGGGACTCACCTGGTGATATTTCATTCTGGTTTTTCCTGCCCCTTCTTAACCCAACACCACCAAACAGTTTATCAATAAAACCACGAATTCCCCAGAGCCAGTCTGCGTAATACCAGCCATTCCTGCCTCCTATGGACCAGATTTTATTGAGGACCATATCAATGTCATTGATATGCAGTTTCCTGTAATCAAAATAGCATCCATTAATCGGAACATCAGCATAATGTGAAATTCCATCATTCAAAGTTTTGGAGGTAAGAGCGTCTTTCCAGCTCGATTGAACCTGATTCAACTCAATTTTATCGAAAGCCTCTATTATTGC
>DATCHE010000137.1:0-4497 GCA_036508535.1 Bacteroidales bacterium
TTAAAGCCATTTATGTCCGTTTAAGACACTTTCTCCGTCTCATTACTCCTATCGTCTTTGACTCAAAATGTCCCAAACGGCTTTATGACAGCTACTTAGAATAATTATTGCAATTGTAATTTCACTTTATTCTACGAGAAAAGGATCAAATGATTATATTTTGAAAAAGAAAAAGAATGCTTATCCCTTTTAATTACTCTTGAACAAAAGCGAATTAAAATTTTTTGTAACTTGTTGACATATTCTTAATAATGTTAAAATATTTTTCTTAAAACCCGAGCTATGAAGTATTTGCACCGTAACCTATTTATAGTATTCCTTAGCCTGTTTCCTGTTTTATGCTCTGCTCAGGAAAGCCAACCGGAACCAAAACGTGGCAGCGTTTTACCTGGTTTTATTATTACTCTTCAGGGAGATACTGTAAAAGGGTATTTATTGAATATAAATCTCTGGTTAAATCAAAAAATGACTTTTCTCTACAAAGATCCGGACGACCGGGAAGGAAGGGTCAGGTATACGCCAAAAGAGATCAGGGCTTACCAGGTAGGCCCCAGGTATTATGAAAGTATTACACATTCTTTTACCAACAGTATACGTTCAGAGAATTTTATTTTACGAAAGGTCGATGGACCGATAAAATATTACATTTGGTATTTTGATGAGGACAAAACCAAACTCATGGTCTGGGATAAAATCTCGCTGGCTGATTTAGGAAAGGCATTCCTCTTTGATGAAAGCGAACTCTGGAAGGATGAGTTCGGAAAAAAAGAAAATGAAAAGACTCTCACGCCATTTGATTTTAAATTCCTGTTAAAATTCGCCAAAAACATGTCAGAATATGTTAAGGATTATGTGGAGCTTGCGCAAAAAATTGCCAATAAAACGAATGGTTATAAAAATATTAATATAGAAGCAATCATCAGGGAATATAATGACTGGTACTTAAATAACCATAGGACAAAATAATTGTTTCCTGACGTAGAAAACCTATCAGTTCATAGTATACTAAGTTAATTTCTCCTTCTACCCAGCCTTAAAATCAGTGCAATAATGAGTACTATCACTGCAACTGTAAGAAAAATGCCTACACCCACGCCTGTTTTGAAGATTCCACCTATGATGCTACATGAACTTACAGATAAACCCAGGAATAAAGCTAAAATCAGATTAAAAAAAATTGAAGTTTTACGATTAATCTTGTCATGGTCATTTTTTACAATCAAATGCTGTGATTCTTTATCCATCTTTTTAAAGTTTTTAAATGTTTATGTTTGTGATTTGGTTTTCGAAGATCTGCGTGAATTTTCCCGGTCCCAGAAGCGATGCTCGGCAATTGCTTCCACAAATTCTTTGGGCGTGCAGTTAATCAACACCCCCATTCTATTAAAGGATTTATTTTTACCAGTAATTCCAAAACCAGCTTCAGTTATTTGCAAAAACTCCACACCTGCTCCATTAGCAGCAATTGCTTTGCAATGCAAATTTGCTTCATTTATGAAAGTGACGGCATTAGGAATTTCTTTCAGGGTGGAGGCGCTTTTCGTCCCATCTGGTACATATACTGCATCAAAGAGAACGGAAGCTGCTATTAAAAAGCTCTGATCAACTTTTACTGGCTTGCCTCCGGATGAAGTAATGTTGCCTAAATGAGGCGCGATGATTTTTATTTGTGCTCCTGCTGTTTCAAGCGATATTTTCATTTTATTCAGGGATGCTTCATCAACCCCATCAGCTGCAAGTATGGCTATTAGCCTGGTTTTAATAGTATCCTTCACTGTGGATGCCATGCTAAGGGCTTTAGAACTTTTTAATGTTTGTTTAACAAGAATGGGTTGATATTTTTCAGGATCACCATCAGCCGGGATATTTTGATTAAGGAGTTTCACCCTGGTTATTGGTACAAGAATGCCCAATCCTTTTGCGACTTTAGTTGCAAGTGTTTCATCAACCTGTTTCAGCATACTAACTATACGTTCACGAATGACATCCGATTCAACCTTTCCTAACTCAAAGCGGAAAGCCTCAATAATATGATTTTTCTCGTGTTCACTCTGGCTCCTGAAAAATAAAGTTGCCTGGCTGAAATGGTCAAAAAAGCTTTGACTACGCGCCCTTACCTTTTTTGCATCAATCTGTTCGTTGTATGAAACAAAACCGCCTTCTATCGCTTTTGCCTGGAAGGGGCTACCATTTCCTGTCGTATTAGGATGATAGCCTGATTGTCCGGTGTTAATAGTTTGACGCATGTGTCCGTCTCGCTGATTATTATGTACCGGCGCTATTGGCCTGTTGATCGGGATTTCATGGAAATTAGGGCCCCCCAATCTGCTAAGCTGTGTATCGGTATAAGAAAATAAGCGTCCTTGCAGCAACGGATCATTGCTGAAATCAATACCTGATACTACATGGCCCGGATGAAATGCAACCTGTTCAGTTTCGGCAAAGAAATTCTCGGGATTACGGTTCAAAACTAATTTCCCGATAATTTTTACAGGAACAATTTCTTCAGGAATTAGCTTTGTTGGATCGAGCAAATCAAAATCAAATTTGAATTCGTCTTTTTCCTCAACAATCTGAACACCAAAATTCCATTCTGGAAAATTGCCTGATTCTATTGCTTCCCATAGATCCCTGCGGTGAAAATCAGAGTCCTTACCTGAAATTTTCTGTGCCTCATCCCATGCAACAGAATGAACACCCAGCAAAGGTTTCCAGTGAAATTTTACAAATACTGATTTATTATTTTTATTTACAAAACGAAATGTATGAATGCCAAATCCTTCCATCATTCGTAAACTTCGGGGAATAGCCCTGTCACTCATTGCCCACATTATCATGTGCATACTTTCCGGCGTGAGCGAAATAAAATCCCAAAAAGTATCATGTGCCGATGCTGCCTGCGGCATTTCATTATGAGGGTCTGGCTTAACTGCATGAATAAGATCAGGAAATTTGATAGCATCCTGGATAAAAAAGACCGGTATATTATTTCCAACCAGATCATAGTTACCTTCTTCGGTGTAGAATTTTACTGCAAATCCCCTTACGTCGCGCGCCAGATCTGATGAACCGCGCGAACCGGCAACAGTGCTGAACCTTACAAATACAGGAGTTCGTGTGCCGGGTGTTTGCAAAAATTTAGCCTTTGTATATTTTGCCATGGATTCACTCAATTCAAAATAACCATGCGCTCCGCTTCCTCTGGCATGAACAATACGTTCCGGAATTCTTTCATGATCAAAATGAGTAATTTTTTCACGCAACTGAAAGTCCTCCAAAAGTGTTGCACCCCGTTCACCTGCCTTTAGAGAATTTTGATCATCATTAATTCGGAGGCCTTGATTTGTAGTTAAAAACTCATCCTGCCCGTTCACTGTGTTTTTAGCGAGGTCCCTGGTCTTAGAATTATCAACCTTCTTTATTTTTTTGGGTTTCATAATTACTTTATTTATTTATAATAGACAAAGTTCAATATTCCTGGCTTTTGGGTTATTATATTATTTTTTAAAATGATTACATAATTCACGCATCTTCTTTTCGACGATACTGAATCTTTACGGCGTATTATTTCTTTTACTCAGATTTTCACTGTGGAAAAGGCTTCGGGCATAGCCTTATGCTGATTTCCTTTTCTTAGTTCCCAAACTTGCTTTCAGCATTTCCATTAAATTGTCACTTTGTTTATAAACAACCTTCAATTTTGGAACTGTGATTTTTTTACCTTTTGATTTCTCTTTAATTATTTTTAAGAGTTTAGCAGTATAAGTGTCTTTATATTTTTCGATATTGAATTTTTCTGTAAGCTGGTCTACTAATTTATTGGCCATATCCATTTCTTTGGTTTTATTTTTTGAAACAGGTGGTAATTTTAATTCAGAAGGTTCTCTGATTTCCTGTACAAAACGAATACGATTTAGAACAATTACGTTTTTATATGGCTTGAGAATTGCCAGGCCTTCTTTATTTCTCAACACAAAGGTAGTAACTCCGACCTTGCCTGATAATTGTAAAGCGTCACGCAATAAAGCGTAGGCCTTCATTGCCGGTTCTTCGGGTTCGAGATAGTATGGTTGTTCATAATAAAGGCTGTCAATTTCCTGTTCATCAACAAAATTTATTATCTCAATCATTTTGGTTTTAACGGCATCGGCTGCTTCAAAATCTTCATCTTCTAAAATCACATACCCACTATCCATCTTATAT
This sequence comes from Bacteroidales bacterium, assembly GCA_036508535.1. Classification (GTDB taxonomy): domain Bacteria; phylum Bacteroidota; class Bacteroidia; order Bacteroidales; family VadinHA17; genus LD21. The sequence goes on from DATCHE010000137.1 coordinate 4,204, forward strand.
CCTTTAACAATATTTTCATAAGCAACTTCCTTACCTGTGTTTTCATTTACACGTTTGAATTTTATGTTGGAATGATCCTTACTATCCAGCATGTCAAGGTCCAGAGAACTTTCCTGCACTGCTGTAAATATTTTTACGGGAATATTTATTAAACCGAAGCTGATTGAACCTGTCCAGATTGATCTCATAATCTTAATTATTTAATTGTTTTCTAATATTCTTATTACTATTTTTTCCTCTGAAGTCAAATCAGTTTTATTATCGTTAACACTGATTTCATCCAACTCTGCTAAA
>DATCHE010000138.1:0-2997 GCA_036508535.1 Bacteroidales bacterium
TGGTCTTTTCTTGACATCACCGATCGTAAAAGAGCTGAAGAAACATTAATGGAAAGCGAGGCAAGATACCGGAGTATTTTTGAAAACGTACAGGACGTTTATTATGAGGCCTCTATGGATGGAACTATACTCGAGGTGAGTCCGTCTATTTATACCTTATCTGACGGTCAGTATCACAGGGAAGACCTTCTGGGAAAGTCTATTACTGAATTCTATTCCGATCCTCGAGAGCGTCAATTCTATTTGGGTAATTTGAAAAAGAAAGGCTTCATAAAAGATTTTGAAATCAAGGTTAAAAATCGTGACGGCTCAATAATACCATGCACAATATCTTTAAAGTTAAGTTTTGGTAAAGATGGAACTCCTGATAAAATTATTGGCAGCATACATGATATAACTGAAAGAAAAAGTGCTGAAGCAGAATTACGACAAAGTTATGAGTTCAACACATCACTTCTCAAAACAATTCCATTCGGTATGGACATTGTTGATGAAAAGGGAAACATTCTATTTCAAAGTGAAAATTTCAAAAGACTTTTCGGGGAATGTACCGATGGGGAGAAATGCTGGGATTTATATCGTGATGATAAAAAGCAATGTCCGGATTGTCCTTTGTTTAAGGGTATAACAGTTGGTGAAACAGAAGCATATGAGTCGCATGGCGTACTTGGGAACCGGATATTTGAGATCAACCATACAGGTATGATGTATCAGGGAAAAAAGGCCATACTCGAGATCTTTCAGGACATTACCGACAGAAAGCAATCTGAAGAGGAACTTATTTTTGCTAAAAACAAAGCTGAGGAAGGTGATAAATTAAAAACGGCATTTTTGCATAACATTTCACATGAGATAAGAACTCCGATGAATGCAATAGTTGGCTTTGCTGCCCTTCTCGGAGAGCCTGATCTGGAGGCACAAACCCGACAGGATTATACTGAAGTGATAGTTCAGAGTAGTAATCATCTGCTTGAAATTATTACCGATATTGTAGATATTTCAAATATCGAAGCTAATCTTGTCAAAATTATAAAAAATGAAATTAATGTCAATTCAACTCTTAAATCGTTATACAATCAGTTTACACCGAAAGCTAAAGAGAAGAAAATAAAACTGATTTTCGAAACTTCCTTAGCCGATTCCGATTCACTAATTCTTACAGATAGCACCAAATTGAATCAAATACTTATAAACCTGATAAGTAACGCCCTGAAATTCACCACAGAAGGAAGTATAAAAATTTGTTATATGGTGAGAGATAATTTTCTGGAATTTTGTGTTTCCGATACAGGGATAGGCATCGCTGAGGAATATCACAGCAAAATATTTGAACGATTTTACCAGGTACTACACACATTTTCAAAGTTATATGAAGGAACAGGACTTGGTCTTGCTATATCGAAAGCTAATGTGGAACTGATGGGAGGGAAAATATGGCTCTCTTCGGAACCCGGAGTAGGGACTACCTTCTACTTTACAATTCCGTATGAAAAACGAATTATAGAAAGCATAGCCGGTAGCAAAGAGAATATTCTGAAATATCCTGCTTTCACTGAAAAAAAGAAAATTCTTGTTGCAGAGGATGTTGAAAGTAATTTCAAGCTGATAAGTTATTTCCTTTCAGGTGCAAATACGGAAATAATCAGAGCAGTTAATGGAAAGGAAGCTGTTGAAATATGCCTTGCTGATAAAACTATAGACCTGGTTTTGATGGACATTAAAATGCCTGTCATGGATGGCTACACTGCTATTAAGCTGATTCGGCAAACAAATAGTGTAATTCCTATAATTGCCCAGACAGCTTATTTTGACGATAAGGAACCGGCTCTTGAAGCAGGAGCATCGGGTTTCATCTCAAAACCATTTGATAAAAAAGGGCTTTTAAAAATAATACATAAGTTTATATAAGGATTAATACTACCTGCCCGGAACCATTTAGATAGAAATGATTCTTCTTCTTGCTTCAACCTTCCACTTGCCTGTGCATATATGATCGGTGATTACTGAAACATTATCATATCGATCTACAGTCGGACAAATGTGCCATGGAATACCATATAAATTATCCCCAACCCTGTACTTTCCTGCATCCGGAGTACTGATCACCATATGTTCTTCATTATGACTTATTATGGTATACTCCTCCATTCCGAAGATTTTAATTCTTGGCTGTGGCATCTCTGAAGCAATGGCCTTATGACCCAGGTCGAGACAAATTAAATCTTTGCCAGGCTTACTGACTATTCTTGTAAGTAGCACTGCTGCGTTCAGGAATTCCATGTCAATGAAAGAGCTTTTTGATTTGTAATCCCATAACAGAAGTGTTCCCGGACTACATTCAACATCTTTACGGATTGCGTGTATTGGAAAGGAGGGGGTACCTCCTGCAACAATTCTGATTTTAGGTATACCAGCCTTTTCCAGATTATCAGTAAAGTTTATTACCAGGTTATAGGCATCATTACACTCTTTTTCCCGCTTAATGAAATCCGGTTCGTGAATATGACCATCATAAACATGTAACCCCCCTGCTTTCAGCATCGGTAATCTTAAAATTAATTTGTAGAGATCTGCTGCTTTTTCTCCGGGAGATATACCTGTTCGATTCATACCATTATTAATATCGAGCCACACAGTTGTTTCAATACTTGTTTTAATGGCCATGTCTGAAATGAGTTTTATCACCTCTTCATTATCAGTAATACATGATATGTTAGCCCGGGGAAACGATTGCTGTAATTTAAAAAACCTTTCCAGATTAGGCCCCACTGGTTGCATTGCCAGTAAAATGTCATTTGCCCCACACTTGGCAACCATTTCAACTTCAGCTATTGTAGCACACTTGAACTTAGTAATACCAAGTTTCATCTGCAGCATAACTACCTCCGGCATTTTATGGGTTTTGACATGAGGCCTTAACCTGTAAGCACCTCCGGTCATCGCAATCATTTTCTCGATATTCCGTTCGATACGGTCTGGATATATGAGCAGCGAAGG
>DATCHE010000139.1:0-5978 GCA_036508535.1 Bacteroidales bacterium
ATTTTAGTTTGTTGTGGCATGAACTATTTCTTTATAGTTGTCAGAATTCTCTTTAATTCTTCAATTGCTTTTGACCTCGAGTTCTTTGCTGTCCATTTCCTTTCCTTTAACAAGTCCTCCATCTCATCATCAAAATCCTTGATTCGCCTGGTTATTTCTGACGCATTACGGGTAAAAAAGGTATTTGTAAACCCTTCATGATATCTGAATGTGGTGGATTCTGCAAGGAAAAGATCACCTACAATTGTAACTGATTCATAAGCGTCAGGAGAGTCATGTATTGCGATTATTACCTTTTCGTCAGGCATCTTTTCCAGAAAATCAATGAGGGCATTTATCCTGGCAATTATTGAAATTCCGCTTCTCTTTCCGGTTACATAGTCGGGACTGATTATCAGCTTGCAGCCAGCTCCTTTTGCATGACTTTCAAGAGCCTGTCTTTCCTCTCTCTGGACTTTTTTATGATACAGACTCTTTATATCGGGTTCGTAACGATCCAACCATTGTTTGTGCCAGATGTACCTGTCAGGTATATGAAATGATGACAATCCGCCTTTTTGTCTTACTATACCCAGATAGTCAGCCTTATGTGCTTTTGTAGAGTATTCCTTCATCAAAACAGCCCGTTCTTCTTCAAACTGAGCTAATTCCCACAGAGGAGTTTTGTTTTCGTGCAGAAGTAATGCTTCAAAGACTTTGACAGCCAGCTTTTTCTTAACTTCTTCTGGATGGTTCATATCAAGCTTAGTTGCCTGAATCATCTGAAGCATACCTCCAGGTGTTACATTTTCGATTGTGACGGGGAAAACAGGAATATGTAATGCTACAGCATATCCAATCTCCTGGTGGACCCACCCGCGTTCGATGGATTTTTTTGTAAGTACCGGCATAAAAACATGAGCATGTTCGATAAATATTTTAATCTGGTCATCAAATCCGCTTCCTCCGCTTAGCTTTTCCGTCCATAAGGGTTCGAGATCATTTTTATTTAATATTTCTTCCAGTTTGTGAACCAGCTCTTTATCTTCATGTGAATAACTTATAAATATTCTGATTTTGTGTTCCATATAATAAATATTAGGAAACTTAACTTATTCTTTCACAATACCGAATCCTACCTCATTTAAAAATTCCCAGTATTTTCTTACCTGATCACCGTCTTTTTTTCTATCTGCATCACACAATTTTAGATCGTTGTAATCGACAAGACAGTTATGACGTTTTTTGTAATCATTCCTTTTTTCATTGTATTTCCAGTCGTTCTTTTTATAAAAATCTGTCCATAGATTGTGTTCTTCTTCAGCCATGCATTCAAGGAATTTATTATTATTAGCTTCTATGTAAGCAAGATATTCTTCACTTGTCATTACCCTATCATCTATCTTTTGAACAAGTTTTAGTTTTACTTTCCCAAGTACTTTTGGAATACGTATAGCTGCATCAATGTTGCTGGCTTTAATAAATACTGGAAGCATATTGAACTCCTTCACATATTCAGGATTCTTTGTTATCGATTTTTCCATCCAAACCTGATGAATGGCTGGTGCTATCTTGAAAACATTTTCATAAAAACTGTTGTATTCATTCAGATTCTTGAAGAAATCATCAAGATTCTCTATATACAATTTGAGTATAGCGTTTGATGGGAGATGGCAGCGAAGAATCTTTCTTCCTCCGCTGTTTTCCTTCAGGTTCTTTAACAAGTATGTTAATGACCTTGCACCATGTTTATATTTGTCGACTTTCAGCAAAGCATTGAGAAGTCCCCAGTCTATTTCAAAGGGGCTATCATCCTTTAAACCCAGAATCTGCCGGATAAATAAAGCTCTTCTTAATGGGTAGCATATATCTGATTTGTCTATGTCCCAATTTCCAGTTTCTAGGTTTCTGATTATGCCAGGATTTGGTCCCAGAATGTTAATATAACCCTGGATACGGCTTATGAAATCAGGACCTTTTTTTAGCTTGAATTCCAGAAATTTCCTGCGTTCTTTTATTTCGTTAAAATTGCCAAATAATTCCATCTTAAAACTAGTACCACCTGCAAAAACCATAATACATTTTCCTATTGTATGTGTTACCTGTCCTTCCTGAAAGTTACCATCCTGCATTGGAGCTAGTAGATATTGCAGCCATTCGTATTCATTAGAATCAAATTCATCCCAGAAAACAAGTGGAGTGGTTCCTTTTAGAACTTCATCTCTTACCTGATGAAAAGCACCAATCAAATCACCTGGCCCAGCAAATTGTGAAAGATTAAACTCAAGAATTGGTAAGTCTGGCCCTAAAACTCCTTTTCCGATTTCTTTGACTCCGAAGGATTTCCCTGATCCTGGAAGTCCAAATACTGCGATTGATAACGGAATGCTTGGTCCCTTTTGTTCAATATAATTTTCAATTAGCTTTTTTATGTTTCTCAAACTCTCAATTTCATTTCTGTCAACAGTGAATAATTTTCTGAGGTTTAAAGACGGCACGTTATTAAGAGCTTGACGTCCATTTACCACAACGTATCTTGCAAGATCAAACAAAGTTTTGTCGGATTTACTGGATTTCTCCTCATCGGGTTCAAAATTATCAAGCAGGATGCTCCAATCCTTCTCAAGGAAGCTGGAATCACCACCCGGCGTGGGTATATTTGCCTGAGTAAAAGTATTCTCATGCATTTTACAGGCGTCAGTAATTTTTTTGAGTGGTAGTTTTAGTTCATTTTTATGATATATGTATCCCAGATCAAAAAAACCTCTGAATGACTGAAGTCCTTTGATAATTGCCTTCTCTATAAAGTAATCTTTGTCTGGTCTGCTAAGGTCCATTTTATGAGCCAGAGCCGCAGTAAAACATGACATCCTTCCAATGACTGTACCTTCATAACTATTTTCCCATTCATCTTCAAGATGCAGGGGGTCAAATATTAGTTTATATTCAAAAGCTCCATCCCCTTTGTTTAAAATTAGTACTGCTCCAGATGCGCCAAAAGTTACAACGATATATTTGCTCTTTCGAAGATCAACCAGATTGATATTATTTTTAATTTCATATACCAGATCCAGAGCAGATTGTTCCCATGATATTTTTATTGAAACCCTGGCATCTTGTCTTCGTATATCGGTGACAGAAATAATTGCGAGTAGATTTATCACTCCTTCCTCGGAAGCATTCAATAACTCCTTCCATAACTCGCCTTTTCTTATGTCCCCGCTTTTCTTACAGATTACAAGTTCGACGCCGTTATTACTGTTTATAGGTTTAGCTAATTTGTCCATCAATGGCCAGACTTTTTTCTGATTTACGTGAGAACTAAAATCCATGCCGGCATCATCAATAATGACCAGGTTATAATTTGATAAATCTTTTTTGGAATTTGCACTTTTATAGTTAATTCCTTTTGTGAATGAACCAAATCCGTATTGTTTGTCAATTCTCCAGATTTCATCTTTGCCTTCCTTCCCTTCCATGTGAAGGGAGATACTTGCATAGCTGTTATTTTGAGGAGGTAATTTTCTGTAAATTGTAGGATTGAGACCAAATATAATTCGTCCTTCCTCCTGGAAAGTTTTTAAAAATTCATAGATCAGGTATGCCCCGCCTTTGATTGTAGAGTAACAGCTACCAGTTTTATTCTTCGGAGAATCTGAGAACTTACGATACCCCAAGACAATAAAATGATCTAATGTAATATCACCGGTAACGAAGACATTTTTTGCACTCATGACACATATATTTTAATAATAGCTCAAAATAGGTTTTAAATCTTATAAAGCTTGTATTAGTGATTCGGATAAATTTCATACCCTATCTTCGCCAGCAACACAGGTATATTCTTTATCGGATCATAATCATACTTTCGTATATCTTCACTCAGATCATCCCAGCTGACTATACAAGGGTTCAGTTTCTTCTTAATATCCTTTGCAGCTCCATACCGCCAGCCAGCCAGTAACCTTTCAGCATTCCATCTGGCATGTTCCAGCTGCGCCAGCCGGTCAATATCTTTAAAAGTACCATCAAGCGGAAAGATTTTAGGATTTTCAGTTTTCCTGATACTTAGCTCTACCTGGTTGAGCAGATGCTCATAAAATTCCACCTGTTTAAGATTCGATGTTTTAAGTTTCGGATCGAGCTTATCCCATGGCATTACCACTTTCAGATCGTCTATGTTCTGGGTGTCGGGTTTGAGAGAACTTAAACGTTCCTTTCTATAAAAATTATGCACCTCCTCTGCGAGTAAAAGTGTTTCCTGCGGTGTAAAGCTTATTTTCCGGTTCTGGTTTACCAGGGCCCAGATTGTATCGGAATCAGGCGGAAGAAGTAATAAGTTAGGTTCTTCTTTCCACAGTGGATTTTGAATTATGTTATCTGCTGCACCTCCCGATTTATCAATGAGGGCTAAATTTATGCCCATGCTCAGGGCAAATGAATATTCCAGTTCCGAAATAGTTTTCCCGTTAGTTCCCAGCACAAGAATTTTTTCAAAAGGGATATCGCTGAACAGAATGTCGACCCAGTATTTAAAAGCATCGAAAAATGAGAAGTCATCTGTAGCGGAAGTTATATACCGGTTGTAACCGGTTCCTTTCGTTACATTATGAGGGAGATTTTCCGGCATGTATCCAAGCAGGGCATAATTTGCTGAATCTGTTTTCCTGAGTTTTGCAGTTAGGGCACCAACAATCCCCGGCAGACCCGTGTTGGTGCCTCCGCATATAACCGTGCCTTCAAAATCCCGTAATGCCTCCTTAATATAATTTTCGTATTTCTCATGCTCTTTTTGTTCCATAGATCCCGACTTTCCGGCTATAACCAATACATTGGTAAAGGAGAGCCCCGGATCATGATACTTTTCAAGAGACTTTTTTGCATCGGGGTCACCAAAATTTTTCCAGCAGATGAGATTAAGTATACCTGTAAGAACAGAAGATTTTTGAGGTTCGCTGATTTTCTTCAGCATATCTATACCATCGGTAAAAGAATTTTCGGAGCAGGGAACTTTTTGCAACCGCACCAATTGCATCAGTTCAATCAGATTCCTGATAGCAGCATTTTCATCGCCCAGTAACCAGTTGCTGACAGCAATTGCAATAAAGGCATCAACAGTTTCAATACCTATCTCGATATGTTCCTGACATTTATTAATAATTTCCCGAAGGGAAGAAGCATATTCGTCGATTTCAGCCAGACAATCTCTTTGCATTCCCAGTTTTTCGATGATGGAATGCAGCATGTAGTAAGGATTTTCGGGCGAAAACTTTCTGGCCCTGGTAAGCAATCTGCTTATTTCAGCTGCAGGTGATCCTTTGACTGCATAAACTCTGGCCAGTAAAAAGCTTGCCTTCGAAATATCCAGGTAATACAAAAATTCATCTCCAAAGAGCTGCAATGACTCTTCTATCAATAGCATGCCTTTTTGAAATCCGGTGTTGGCAGGTTGTTTTTTATTTTTAATACAAAGAGCATAACCCAACTCGTATTTTAGCCGGCCAATAAGCTCTGTTTTCTTTAAATGGTCAATATTAGAAAGAGGAGGAGTTAGCAGGCTAATAATTTCGTCCCACTTACCCTGTAAATTATAAATAACAGCCAGTTTCAGATAATTCTCGATAGTTTTGTCGTTGATATCCGGATTGATTTCTATAAGCGTTTTAAGCACGAAAACTTCGTTCTCAAGTTTTGATACATCAGGCGTGGGACGGTAGTTTATAGAAAACTGGTCAAGTGTTTCAGAAATTTTAACGAAAGAATTATCAACTTCTTCCAGAAGAGCAGCTAAGCGTGCTGATTCGCGCTGCCATTGCTTTGGCACATTTATCCGTGTTTTGTAAATACGGTCGTGCAGAATATCGGCCCATACATGTTCATTAAAAGTCCGTATCTGTATTTCGGCTTTCAGATCCTGAATAGTTTTCGGGATAGGCACTCCCAAAATTTCATCCTTCACAGGAGTTACAATATAGTGAACTGATCTGTAGCCAAATTCG
>DATCHE010000140.1:0-13718 GCA_036508535.1 Bacteroidales bacterium
TGTAAAGTCTGTAAAGTCTGTAAAGTCTGTAAAGTCTGTAAAGTCTGTAAAGTCTGTAAAGTCTGTAAAGTCTGTAAAGTCTGTAAAGTCTGTAAAGTCTGTAAAGTCTGTAAAGTCTGTAAAGTCTGTAAAGTCTATAAAGTCTACTATCCCCCTTACTTTTGCCTTTATGGACTTTCGACTTTATGGACTTTCTACTTTATGGACTTTTGACTTTATAGACTTTCGACTTTATGGACTTTTTACTTAATAAACCAACTTACATTATGGCAAAAAAAAACCATCCTGCTGGGATGGTTTTATATCATAAACTACTGTTAAACAGTTGGTTCGTATATTGCGGCTGCAAGTCGTTGATATGTTTTATATCTCCACTTCGCATTCGCTTCGGCAGCTTTAAACAGTACTTCAGCTTCTTTCGGGAATGATTGTGACAGTGAGGTATACCGTACTTCAGACTTAAGAAACTCCTGGAATTTTGTCCAGTCGGGTTCTTTTGAATCAAGTGTGAATGGATTTTTACCTTCTGCCTCAAGCATCGGATTGAATCTGTAGTTATGCCAGTATCCTGCTTCAACCGCATCTTTTGTCTGAGCCTGGGTTTTACCCATTCCATGCTTCAGTCCATGATTAATACAGGGTGAATAAGCTATGATAAGTGATGGTCCCGGGTAAGCCTCAGCTTCTCTGATAGCTTTCAGGTACTGGGCATTGTTAGCTCCCATAGCAACCTGAGCAACATATACATAGCCATAACTCATTGCCATCTGGCCAAGGTCTTTTTTACGAACCTTTTTACCCGATGCTGCAAATTTTGCAACGGCACCTGCAGGAGTTGACTTAGAAGCCTGACCTCCGGTATTGGAATAAACTTCGGTATCGAGAACCAGTATATTTACATCTTCTCCTGATGCAATAACTTGATCGAGACCGCCATAACCGATATCATACGCCCAACCGTCACCGCCAAAGATCCAATGTGATTTTTTAACAAGATATTGTTTAAGACTCAGGATCTCCTTCGCGATTTCTGATTTTTCTTTACCGCACGCGGCAATTACTTTATCAGATGCGATTTTTGAAGGTTCTCCCTTATCCATATTCTTAAGCCATTCTTCAAAAGCAGCTTTGGTTTCGGCATTAATTGAGCCGCTGGCAATACTTTCAGTCATCTTTAAAGAAATACGGTCTCTCAGTTTATTTGCCCCAACTGACAAACCAAAACCATATTCTGCATTATCTTCAAATAGTGAATTGGCCCATGCCGGACCACGGCCATCTTTATTAATAGTATATGGAGTGGAAGGAGCGGAGCCACCATAAATTGATGAACATCCGGTAGCATTTGAAATAACCATCCTGTCACCAAATAGCTGTGTAACTGCTTTTATATAAGGAGTTTCTCCACAACCTGCGCATGCACCTGAAAATTCAAAAAGAGGTTGAGCAAACTGACTATTCTTCACATTAACAAATTTGTCAGCAACAGTATCTTTATATCCTACTTTCTCATGCATGTATGTCCAGCGTTCTGCTTCTGCGAGTTGAGTTTCAAAAGGTTTCATAATGAGCGCTTTGTTTTTCGAAGGACAGATGTCGGCACAGTTACCGCAACCTGTACAATCATAAACGCTTAACTGCATTCTGAATTTATATGCTTTCAATGGACCTCCAACACCCTGGATAGCTTTTGTTCCTTTAGGAGCATTTTTGAGTTCCTCTTCTGTTAACAGGAAAGGACGGATTGCTGCGTGAGGGCATACATAAGAGCACTGGTTGCATTGAATACATTCATCAGGTTGCCATTCGGGAGAAAAGACAGCGATACCGCGTTTTTCATAGGCTGCAAGCCCGGCAGGGAATGTACCATCTTCCCTTCCAACGAATGCACTTACAGGCAGATCATCACCTTTCATCTGGTTAATTGGCTCCATTATATCGCGAACGAAAGCTGGAATGTTCCTTTTATCGGCGACAGTAGTAATTTTTATTTTAGCCCATTCTGCCGGAATTTTGATTTTAGTTACTTCACTACCTTTGTCAACTGCAGCGTTATTCATTTTTACAACATCTTCACCCTTTTTACCATACGATTTGTAGATCGCTTTTTTCATTTCAGCTTCTGCTTTTTCGTAAGGTATAACGTTTGCTACCTTAAAAAATGCAGCCTGCATAATGGTATTGGTACGGTTTCCGAGTCCAAGTTCTTCAGCTATCAATGTTGCATTAATAGTATAAAAATTGATTTTGTGCTCAGCCATATATTTCTTCATATGATCAGGAAGACGATGCTTGGTCTCTTCTGCATCCCATGTTGAGTTGAGCAGAAAAGTTCCTCCCTTTACAAGTCCTTTCAGCATATCATATCTTTCGAGATATGCAGGAACGTGGCAGGCAACTAAATCAGGAGTGTTAACGAGATATGGAGAACGTATCGGCTTATCACCAAAACGTAAATGTGAAGTTGTTATACCTCCTGATTTTTTTGAATCATAAGCGAAGTATGCCTGGCAATACTTGTCAGTTGAATCACCTATTATCTTTATCGAATTCTTATTTGCACCAACAGTACCATCTGACCCTAATCCATAAAATTTAGCTGAATATGTTCCTGCAGTAGAAATATTCATCTCAGGAAGAATCGGAAGTGATCTGAATGTTACGTCATCAACGATTCCAACTGTGAAATGATCTTTAGGTTCTTTGAGTTTCATATTCTCAAATACCGACAGCATCATAGAAGGAGTAGTGTCCTTGGAGCTTAGTCCGTAGCGGCCACCGAGAATTGCAGGTCTTTTGTTGTTCTCGTAGAATATACTTTTTACATCAAGGTAGAGTGGGTCGCCTGTTGCTCCCGGCTCTTTGGTTCTGTCGAGGACTGTTATTTGTTTCACACTTGCAGGGAAAATATCAAAAAAGTACTTTGATGAAAATGGACGATAAAGATGAACACTTATCAATCCTATTTTTTCGCCTTTTTCAACCAGATAATCTATTGTTTCTTTTATGGTTTCAGTAATTGAACCCATAGCAACAATAATATTTTCTGCATTAGGTGTTCCATAATATGTAAATGGTTTGTATTCCCTGCCTGTAAGTTTTGTTATCTCTTTCATGTATGATGCTACTATTTCAGGTAGTGGCTCATAGAATGAATTGGAAGCTTCTTTTGCCTGAAAGAAAATATCAGGATTCTGTGCAGTTCCTCTTGTAACAGGATGATCCGGATTAAGGGCATTATGGCGGAACTTTGTCAGAGCGTCAATGTCAATTAATTTTTTCAGATCCTCCATGTCAATGGTTTCGATCTTTTGAATTTCGTGTGATGAGCGAAATCCATCGAAAAAATGCATGAAAGGAACCCTTGATTTAATTGAAGAAAGGTGCGCAACACCTGCCAGATCCATAATTTCCTGCACACTGCCACTTGCCAGCATGGCAAACCCTGTTTGGCGGGTTGCATAGATATCGCTATGGTCACCGAATATTGATAAAGCGTGGGCAGCTATTGCTCTGGCACTAACATGAAATACTCCGGGAAGAAGTTCTCCGGCAATTTTATACATATTAGGAATCATAAGAAGGAGTCCCTGTGAACATGTATAAGTAGTACATAAAGCTCCTGACTGAAGCGCCCCGTGCATAGCACCTGCCGCACCTGCCTCTGATTGCATCTCAACAACTTTTACCTGTTCTCCGAAAATATTCTTTAGCCCGTTGGCAGCCCATTCGTCGATGAATTCTGCCATAGTAGATGAAGGTGTAATTGGATATATGCAAGCGACCTCGCTAAACATATATGCAACATGCGCCGCGGCTTGATTGCCGTCGCATGTTATAAATTTTTTTGTTGCCATTGTGATTATATATATGTGATTAAAAGTGATTTTTTGAATTTCAGTGCGAAATTAATAATTTTTTCTTTTCGTTACCCATCATTCATTGAAATAAGGAACTCTTCATTCGATTTGGCCTGCAGCAATCGATCGCGAAGAAATTCCATCGCCTCTACTGAATTCATATCGGTGAGGAAATTACGCAGTACCCATATCTTCTTGAGTATATTTTTATTCAGAAGGAGATCTTCCCTTCGAGTACTTGAAGCAGGAATATCGATTGACGGGAATATCCTTCTGTTGGAAAGTTTCCGGTCGAGCTGAAGTTCCATATTACCTGTTCCTTTGAATTCCTCGAAAATTACATCATCCATCTTTGACCCTGTCTCAGTAAGAGCAGTGGCGAGTATAGTGAGTGATCCACCGTTCTCTATATTTCTGGCTGCTCCAAAAAACCTCTTTGGCTTATGAAGTGCATTTGAGTCAACACCACCCGATAATACCTTACCCGATGCGGGAGCCGTTGTATTGAAAGCTCTTGCAAGGCGTGTGATTGAGTCTAGAAGTATTACAACATCGTGTCCGCATTCAACAAGCCGTTTAGCTTTTTCAAGAACGATATTTGCTACACGGCAATGGCGTTCAGCCGGTTCATCAAATGTTGAAGCAATGACTTCAGCCTTAACATTTCGTGCCATATCGGTAACCTCTTCAGGACGTTCATCTATAAGTAAAATCATCAGATAAACTTCAGGGTGATGCTTGGCAATTGCATTTGCAATCTCCTGAAGTAGAATTGTCTTACCTGTTTTAGGTTGTGCAACGATTAACCCGCGCTGTCCTTTTCCGATAGGAGTGAACATATCAATAACTCTTACCGATAGTGATCCTTCGCCTGGTTGGCATAAAGTGAATTTCTCATCAGGAAACAATGGGGTTAGAAAATCGAATGGAACCCGGTCTCTGATAAAATCGGGACTTCTTCCATTTATTTCATCAACTTTAATCAGAGGAAAATATTTTTCACCCTCTTTCGGCGGACGAATTGAACCCTTAATTGTATCTCCGGTTTTTAGGCCGAATAACTTTATCTGCGATTGAGAAACATAAATATCATCAGGAGAGTTCAGATAATTATAATCAGGTGATCTTAAGAAACCATAACCATCCGGCATAATCTCAAGAACACCGGTATTGTATATTATACCTTCAAAATCATACGATTTTTCCTTCTTATCTTCTTTTAAAGGAATTACTTTAACTATATTCTCCTTTACAGGTGCATCAACAATTATATCGCCAAAGTAAACATCTGAAGAAGGTTTAACTTCTTCTATTGAATCATCTGCATTAATTATAGGGTGAGTATTTTCATCTAATGGTACAAAAAGAGGTTCCTGACTTTTTTTATCTGGTCGTACAACAGGTATTTTATTAAACCTTTCTTTGACATCACTCTTTTCATTTGGAATCTGGTTTGTTTTCCATTTTGGAACCTTTTTCTCGTCTGAAACAGGTGTGACATTCCTGAAAAGATCTGGTTTATCCTCAGTTTTTACTGTAACTTTAACCTGCTCGTATCTTTCTGAAGTCCTTGTTTCTGGTTTTAACAGGTCGTCAGGTGAAACCGACATTACAGATTCTACCCCTCTTTTGACAATCGGTTTTAAGGTTCTAGGACGTTTCCCTCTTCTCAGGGAAGAATCTGACTCCGTGTTTTTCTCCTCAGCTGATAAAACATTCTCCTCAGTTGCAGAAACTTTTTCTTCAACTAAAGCTACATTTTCTTCATATGAAGATACTATATCCTCATTCTCTGATTTCGTAACTGTTGTGCTTGCAGTGGCTTCAATTGCCTGCTGATCAATGATTTTGTAGATCAAATCCTGTTTTTTTAAAGATTCAGCTTTATTGATTTTCAACCCCTTTGCTATATCCTTTAATTCAGGAAGGAGTTTTTTACTTAACTCAAGAATGTCGTACATATTTTAATGATAAATGGAATATTAGGAGATCTTAATGATTTTTTTGGAAAAGAGGGTAAGATATGTAGAATACACCCCTGGATAAAACTACAATAATTTCACATATCTGAAAAACGCTGCAATATTAAATAAAATTGCGAATATAATTAGTGCTAAATAATGTTAAAAATGAAAAGTGATGCTATCAAATCAATTAATCGTTTGATATTCAATGTGAAAAATATTTTTGCAAGTTACTAAAAAACTAACATATTCCAAAAAAATCAGCAAATTATGTTGTCTGATGGTTTTTTTTTTGTAAAATTGTACCAATTGCCTGAAATACCTTTGCAAACTAATATCTGGCTGGTAAATGCGTCAGTTAAAAATAACGAAGCAGGTTACTAATCGTGATACCCCATCCCTTGATAAATATCTTCAGGAGATAGGAAAGGTTGATCTTATTCCTCCGGAAGAGGAGGTAGTACTTGCCAGAAGAATAAAATCAGGTGATGCCGATGCTTTAAAAAATCTGGTTAAGGCTAATCTCCGTTTTGTCGTATCAGTTGCAAAGCAGTATCAGAATCAGGGGATGAGTCTGCCTGACCTTATAAATGAAGGTAACCTTGGACTGATGAAAGCTGCACAACGATTTGATGAAACAAGGGGCTTCAAATTTATTTCTTATGCGGTATGGTGGATTCGTCAGGCAATTCTACAGTCTTTGGCTGAACAGGCAAGAATAGTAAGACTTCCTGTTAATAAAATTGGATCGATTAACCGTATAAACAAAACTTTCGCAAAACTGGAACAGGAATTTGAAAGGGAACCTTCTTCTCAGGAGGTTGCGGAAATGCTTGATATGGTTCCGGAGGAAGTGAAAGAAGTACTAAAAACAAATGGCCGTACTGTAAGCATGGATGCACCTATAAGTTCAGAGGAAGATAATAATATGTATGACGTTCTTCAGAACTCTGAAACGCCAAGTCCTGATAAAAATCTTATAAACGAATCATTAGCTTTTGAAATAGAAAGAGCTTTGAATACACTCTCTACCCGTGAATCTAAGATTTTGAAGTTGTATTTTGGTTTAGGTATGAAACATCCTTTCACTCTTGAAGAAATAGGGGAAGAATTATGTCTTACGCGTGAAAGAGTTAGACAAATAAAAGAAAAAGCTATCAAAAGAATCCAGTTTACAACTCGCTGCAGAATATTAAAGACATACCTGGATTAACAATTTATTCTATATTTGTCCAAAATATTCTCAAATGGACCATCTGATATCTCCTTCAATTTTAAATGCCGATTTAGGTAATCTCGAAAAGGTTGTTTTAATGATCAATAACAGTCAGGCAGACTGGATCCACCTCGATATAATGGATGGAGTTTTTGTCCCTAACATTTCTTTCGGATTTCCGGTTATTGAATATGTAAAAAAGATTTCTGAAAAGCCTCTTGATGTGCATCTGATGATTGTAGATCCGGATCGTTACCTATCCCGTTTTAGCGATGCCGGAGCAAATATACTTACGGTTCAATATGAGGCTTGTTCACATTTGCATAGAACAGTTACAGAGATTCGAAACCTCGGCATGAGAGCAAGCGTGGCTTTGAACCCACATACTCCTGTGTCATTACTTAAGAATTTACTTCCCTATATCGATATGGTACTTATTATGACTGTCAACCCGGGTTTTGGAGGCCAGCATTTTATCGAAGAGAGTTATAATAAAATTGAAGAGCTCAGGAACATGATTGAAAAAGGTGCTTATAATGTTTTGATTGAGGTTGATGGTGGTGTTGATACAAGTAATGGAGCTAAGCTTATTAAGTCTGGCGTAAACGTACTTGTTGCAGGAAATTCGATTTTTGGTTCAGCCGATCCGACTGGTGCAATACTGAAATTAAAGAATTTAAAATAAGAAACCCCCTCTGCCGCTCCGCGGCATCTCCCCCAGGGGGGCGAAGAAATCCAATAAACCGATAAATTTCCCCCCGTGGGGGGAATTAAAAGGGGGTCATACTAATGTGGATAGCAAGCTTTTCCATCAGCCTTTTATTGATTCAGAGATATACTCTATAATCTCCTCCACTTTCTCCGGACTAAACCATTTTATTTCCTGATTTTTATTCCACCAGGTTATTTGTCGTTTTGCGTACCTTCGGCTATTCCGTTTAATTAGCTCAATTGCTTTTTCTCTTGATATTAATCCGTCAAAAAAATCAAAATACTCTCTGTAACCAACACTGTTCAGGGCATTAAGATTTCTGAAATCATAAAGTTGCAGAGCCTCTTGTTCAAGGCCCGATTTCACCATTTCGTCAACTCTCAGATTGATTCTGTTGTAAAGATCCTCTCTGTTCCTTTCAAGGCCGATTATAATTTTCGTAAAATCCCTCTCCCTTTTTTGTTTTATGAGAAAAGAAGAATACGGTCGGCCGGCTGTTTCGCAGATCTCAAGAGCCCTGATAATACGTTTGTAATTTTTAAGATCAACTTTTGAATAATATTCCGGGTCAAGGAGTTTCAGAGCTGCTCTTAAACTTTCAATTCCTTCCTCTTTATATTTTGAAATGTATTTCTCTCTCACTAAAGGATCAACATCCGGGATGTCATCAATTCCGTAGCAAACCGCGTCGATATACATTCCTGAACCACCCGTCATTAAAGCAATATTATTTTTGCTGAATAGTTTTGGAAGAAGTTCAAGAACATCTCTCTCGAAGAGACTGGAACTATAGTAATCTTTTACCTGGCGAAACTGAATAAAATGATGATTTATTGTATTGAGTTGAAGATCAGTAGGAACGGCTGTTCCAATTCTCATTTCTCTGAAGAACTGCCTTGAGTCAGCAGATATTATTTCACAATTAAACCGGGTAGCCAGATCGATAGAAATATCTGTTTTTCCGACCCCTGTAGGACCAAGCAGAACAATAAGAATATTTTTCATCGGGAAAAGTCCCTGAGAAGATCTATTCTTCCTCTTCGTTCAGGTTTTCTATATTTTCAAAATCCGGAAGTGTTTCTTCATCATTCCCTTCAAGGAAAAGATCGTCCACTTCGGGTTCATCTTCATCATCGTCGTTGGAAACAACAATATTGTTATAAAGCTTGCTCACGCTTCCCCCGAATACGACTTGTTTTGGCGGTACCCCCTTAGAATTTGTGCATGATGGGTACTCACGGCCATCTATCTCTTTTGCTTCTCCGGTGTATTCAAGAAAGAGACTTCTTTCATTAAAAAAGTCAAAAACGTATAACAATTTCTGGCTCTTACGGAAAATAATATCTTCCAGAAGGGCAGTATCCATAGTCGAAGAACCGGCACCCATATCGAATAGAGTGAATTCTTCCTCCTTCTCCCAATTATCAGTTGTCATAAAAAATGAAGCCATTTGGGATTTATCAAACTCCAATTCATCCTGAATCAGGTTGTGAAAATCCAATAATGTGTTAGAATCAAGAAACTCAAATTCCCTGATAAACGACTCATCTTCATCTGATAACACTACAAATTTGTAAACCATAATATGTATTAATTCAACGGGTGCAATATAATATTTTTTAGATTACAATATCCCGGCTAAATTATTTTTAAGAAGAAATTCTATTGTATCTACGCCGTCGGCAAAATCCCAGAGGTGTGGCGACTGAGCTTTGCCAAAAGGTATGTCATTCCTTCCGACTATACACTGAATATTTCCATTTAAGAGTTTTATTTGCTGTATTACAGCTGATTGAGATTCAAAATATTCATAATTGAGAACAGAAACCGGTGAAGATAACCTGCTGTCTTCTTTCAATAAAAGGTAACCTGTATCGTGAAATTTTTCCTTATTAACTATAAAAACTGCTTTATTGAAATCGTAGTTGTTACCATACTTACTATGGTTGATGATTTCCGAAAACTTTACCCATTTTTCTGTCAGTATCTTTATATCAAATCCTTTAGGGATATAAATTTTAGATACGTTCCTGCATCCAAGTCCAAAATAGGTAAAGATATCTTTCCCAAGATCTTCAAATTCTGAATCAGTCTCATTTCCTTCAAGAATGGCGACACTGTTCCGGTTCTTCCTTATTATATTGGGATACTTACCAAAGTACTGCTCAAAGTATCTGGAGCTATTGTTGCTGCCAGTGGCAATTATAACATCAAAGTTTGCAAGGGTTTTATCAGTAAATTCAATTCTATTTCTGAAATCCGGATTTATTGAGAAAAGGATTTCAGAAATGAAGACAATAAGCTCAGAGTCTTTTGAGCTGGTTTTTGAAATAAGTTTATTACCACTAATCAAAACGGAAAGAAAATCATGAAAACCTGCCAATGGTATATTACCCGCCATAATAACACCTGCCTTCAATGAATTTTTATTCTCCTTTAGTTCAGGGTAATGGTCTGTCCATTTAGTGAGATTCTCTTCAGTTAATTCACAGGCGATTGCATTTATCGCCGTTCTTACATTTTCTTTTGTAAACCATGAATTGATAACAGATTGATTCTCAATCAGATGATTTAGTTTTGTATAGTAGTTTCCTGATCTGCCCTCCAATGCATCATTCAGGATATCTCCAAGCCGGGCAAATGATTTTATTCTTTCTTCAAGATTCATTATCTGCATTATATTGTAAGCTGCAAATTTACTGAATTTGGTTTAGAATAAATTAAAAAAGTAGGGATGGGTCGCGTATTAATAAACGGAACAGTCGCGACCGTTCCGTACAAAATGCGTTCTATTTCAGAGTGAATGTGATTGGTACCATATACCAGACAGGAACAGCTTTCCCACCTTGTTTCCCCGGTTTGAAATCAGGCAGTGTTTTTACTACCCTTATCGCTTCAGTATCGAGTAAAGGACTAACTCCTTTAAGAATACTTATCTTGTTTACACTACCTTTGGATGTAACGCTGAACCTGACAATAACTCTTCCCTGAATGTTTTTCTCTTTTGCAACTTCGGGATAAACAGTATTTGCTGCGATAAATTTCAGGAGTTCGACATCCCCACCCGGGAACATGGGCATCTCTTCCACTACAACAAATGGAGCCTCTTCAAATTCAGCCGAGGTGTCCTCAACAACAACTGGCACCTGTTTCATTTCCGGAGTCGAATTTTGAGGCGGAGGCGGGGGAGGTGGTACTGTTTCGGGTCGGGTTACAATAGAAGATGTTCTGTTTTCCCGATTAACCGGAACCTTAGAAGGTTCAGTTGAAGCTATAGAAGAAGGATAGGGTAAGGAAGGATTCGGTAGCACGTTTAGATGTTGAGCAATAATTTGTTTGTCAGGTAAATCAGGAATCTCCCTGTAGGCTGAAATAGCAAGCAAAACTATTCCTACAACAGGTACAACAATGAGAAGTTTTACGTTTGCAAAAGCTGCAGTGCGTTTTTTTGTCATCATTATCATTCTCTTTTTAATAAGAGAGGGGTTTGAAAAGCTGTTTGTAAGATTGAAAGCTTTTGATTTAAAAACCTGGCTTAATAAAAGACTTTGATAATTTACAATAGGTACTCCTGAGCTCAGACACCCTTCATCAGCCTGATATTCATGAATAGCGCGCAGCGATCTGCTAAATAGATAAACAACAGGATTGAACCATTGAAATGCTATGATTAATTCAACAAAAACGATATCAATGAAATGATTCTGTTTCAGATGATTTTGTTCATGTCTGATTATTTCCCCGGCCTCTTCCGGACTCAGTCTTGTGTTAATAAATATATATCCTATTGCTGAAAAACCGGCAGTATTGAATCCGTGGAATCTTATAATCCTGCTTCCTTCGTTTTTTTGCCGGGCAATAAGATAAAGAAGGTTAAGGATGTTGGTTATTAATTTCAATACGAAAACAAATACACCTGCAATATATATCGAATTCATTATCTGCAGAATATCTATAAAGGATGAGGTGACGTTTAAAGGCTTAGTGCCGGTCGATGTAGCAGTAATAAATACATCTGACAGGAATTTGCCAAAAAACTGAATGTCAAGTGGTTTGACAGTGTAAAAAGTAAAGAATGGCAAGATCAGGGATGATATTAAGGAAAAAATAATAAAAGCTCTGTTCCGGATATAAGTAGTATCCCTGCATAACAAAATTGAATATACCAGGTAAAAAGCAATCAGAAAGGCAGCAGCTTTAACTGAATATATTAATAGTGTGGTCATTTCTTGCCTTTTTGCTTTTTAACTTCACCTTCCATTATTTTCATAATTTCTTCCATCTCCTTTACAGATATACTTTTTTCCCTGGCAAAGAAGCTTACCATTTTCTCGAAAGAATTTGAGAAGTAGTCGTTTACGAAAGTACTGAGATGTGATTTTGAATAATCGGATTTCGATACTACCGGATAGTATTCATGTGTTCTTCCGTATGCTTTGTGGGTTACAAACCCTTTGTCCTGCAAAATGCGGACTATAGTGCTGACAGTATTATAGGCCGGTTTTGGCTCATTAAAGTGTTCAAGAATTTCTTTAACAAAGCCTTTTTTTATCTTCCACAAAATCTGCATCACCTGCTCCTCTGCTCTTGTTAATTCTCTCATAATATAGATTTTAATTCAAATTACTATTTATTTTCTTCACTCGTTCTTAACCTGATTCTTTTCAGAAATATATCCCAAATATATAACGAATATATTAGTTGTACAACTAATTATTCAATTTTTTTTTATAATAATTATTCCCATTTCACTTTTTCGTAAAAAGGAAAAAAAGTGTACTTTTAGTTTTTTATAATTGAAACAAAGGGAAGGAAGCTTTTAGATGAGACGAGCTAAAATTAAAATAAGCATTTTCAGAGAAAATTTAAGAATCTCATTCAGAGCAATTCAGTCTAACAAAGTAAGGGCTATACTTACAATATGTATTATAGCGATTGGTATTATGGCACTTGTAGGTATTCTGACGGCTATTGATGCAATAAAATCGTCTCTCACCAACCAGTTTACAATGATGGGTGCCAACTCATTCACTATTACCTCGAGGGGTATGAATATTGAAATCGGAAACAGCAAATCAAGGTCTAAAAACTTTTCCCGGATCTCCTACAGGGAAGCCGAAGAGTTTAAAACAAGATTTGATGAATCAGCTATCGTTTCAATTTCATTTAATGCCTCAAGGGGGTCGACGGTAAAGTATGGATCTGAGGAAACAAATCCTACTGTTAATCTTACAGGTTCTGATGAAAACAACCTTGCGGTGGCGGGTTACGAGATTGAATTCGGAAGAAATTTTAGTGCAGATGAGATTCAGCTCAGCCGGCATTTTGTTATTATTGGTTCAGATATTGTAAAGGATCTGTTTATAACAGGTGTAGATCCGTTAGGAAAGGAGATAACAGTTGCAGGAATGAAATTACAAGTAGTGGGTGTTTTGAAAAGTAAGGGCTCTGGTATAGGTAACCCAGATCGTGTTTGCTTTATGCCAGTGACTACTGCCCGACAATACTTTTCCCGACCCAATATGACATTCAACATTACTGTTATGCCTGTTAATCCTTTGAATCTTGATATGATGACAGGTGAGGCAGAAGCTATTTTCAGGATTGTCCGCAATTTGAATCCCACCGATGAATCAGATTTCAATATCAATAAAAGTGATAATATTGTTAAGATGCTTCTTGAAAACCTTAAATATGTTACACTTGCAGCAACAATAATTGGCATTGTGACATTATTCGGAGCTGCTGTAGGGCTTATGAATATTATGCTGGTATCTGTTACAGAACGGACACGCGAAATAGGAGTCAGGAAAGCTATTGGTGCAAAAACCCAGACTATTAAATATCAGTTCCTGTTTGAATCTATACTAATAAGTCAGCTCGGTGGCGTGTTTGGAATTATTCTTGGTGTACTTATCGGAAATGCTGTGTCATCTATGCTGAGGTCGAACTTTGTAGTGCCTTGG
>DATCHE010000141.1:0-6896 GCA_036508535.1 Bacteroidales bacterium
CTGATCCTGTATATTCACATAATGTTGTCGAATTTGTAGCAGCTGCCAACGAATACTGCAAGTACGCCGAGCATGCTTCAGAGCTGAAAGGAGATGAGATGCTCAAGATTATGCAACGGATACTTCCGCTGTTGTATCTCATAAAACAGAAACCCCCTTAATATCACTTATATAAGGGGGCTTAACTGTACCCCCAACGGACAAAAGTTGCAACCGATTGAAAGACTTTGTTATGTAGCCGGAACAATTGTTATATGATACGAGATAACTTACTTCTTCTTTATAAAGATATATGGTGTAAATTCCACAAAATCAGCTACATGAAGAGTCAAGCCTAAAACTTTATCTTTATCAACTTTAAATGGGATTTCCACGATTCCCATTGTTGGATTTGAATAGGTACATAAAAAAACATCGTTTTTAAGATATCCTAACCTCCCAATTAAATCGGGATGATTAGAGAAATGGATGTTTAAAATATTTTTCTCGATCTTTATCTCAATATCACCATAGACTTCATTAGTATATTTTCCTGTATAACTTTCAGGCGGAAAGCCTGGTTTGTTAAGTAATTTTACCACGTTCTTTAGTGAATCGATCCTCTCTGTTGACTTGTGAAGTTCTCTCGTAAATGCATCAAACGACTTATCGCTATAGTCCTGATAAGGTAACCCTAAAAATGCGTCACTGATTTCATTTGTTAAATTCTGATAGAAGTTATTTTGGTCATTGTTAGTCAATATCACGATTCCGACTTTTTCCTCGGGAATAAACATAACCGAAGAGAGAAACCCATCAACTCCTCCTGTATGCGAATATATGAGTTTCCCATTACGATCATTAATAAACAGTCCCAATCCGTAAAGATAGAAATGAGTCTCTTGCTTATTCCGGGGATCCATACCCATAATGGTATATGGCGAACGTATTGCCTGAATAGCTTTTTCAGGAACTACCTGAATACCATTGATTTTCCCGTTATTCAGATGCATCATCACCCAGGCAGCCATATCTTTCGCACATGAACTTATGCTTCCGGCAGGTGCAAGGTTATCGATATATGGGATAGGTAATTCTAAAAGTTTTCCATCAACTATTGTATATGGGAATGCTGCATTTGAAGCTGTTTTAAGCTCATTAGAAAGCATCAAAGTGCGATTCATATTTAATGGTACTAAAATCTTTTCTTTCACGGTCTCTTCCCAACTTTTACCGGTAATTCTTGGAATTAATTCTCCAGCTGTTAGAAATGCAGCATTGCAATATCCCCAGTTTGTCCGGAAGTTGTAAGTGGCATCAATCAATGCCATTTTATGTATAACATCCG
This sequence comes from Bacteroidales bacterium, assembly GCA_036508535.1. Taxonomy (GTDB): domain Bacteria; phylum Bacteroidota; class Bacteroidia; order Bacteroidales; family VadinHA17; genus LD21. The sequence goes on from DATCHE010000141.1 coordinate 1,328, forward strand.
CTCTCGACAAGTTTGAAGTCCAATAAGTAAAATCACCCTGAAAGGTTTCAAATCCTATCCTGTGCGACAATAAATCTGCTATTATAATTTCATTACCAGCCAACGAATCTTTCAATCTGAATTCTGGCATCCACTTTTGAACTTTATCATTCAGCGTTAATTTCCCTTCTACCTGAAGGATCGTAATTGTGGTTGCAGTAAAAGCCTTTGTATTTGAACCAATCATAAAGAGGGTGTTTTCATTAACAGGTTCTGTACCTCCTTCTCTGGTCACACCAAATCCCTTTATATATTTCACTTCCCCGTCCTTAATAATTGCAATAGATAATCCCGGGATTTTCCATTTTGTCATCCCTCTGTTTATATAATTTTCAAGACTATCATTAACAAAAACAGGCAACTTATTCTCCTGAGCTGTTAAAGTGAATAAATAAAAAACAAAAACAATTATCAGAGTTATCTTTCTCATATTCATTAAATTAAATCGTTAGTAAAATTTAATCTTAACGATTAGTCAATTTTCATTTCTTTTTTACGGCATTAATCTGTCCTCCAGGGTATAATAATTGTATTGCGGTTACTTCATCCTTTTCGTTACAGATAAATTCCATAGTCTGATCATCCATGAATTTAATTGTAAATTTATTCTTAGAAACCGGGACCAATTCCACAGCAGGCGAATCAGCAAAAACAAAGTCCAAAGTATTACCTTTTCTCAGAATGATTTTGATAGTCAAATCGTTAACATTATATTCTCCGGAATATTTCAGCAGGGTTTCCAATGGAACGTTATAAGTAGTACCATTCTTTGCAGCGGGCAGTTTTAAATTTACATAATCAGCCTGTTCGGTCAAACCTGATGATTGTTTGTACATGGCTATAGAGCCAAGAAACCAACCATTTATAAATGATAAATCAGCATGACGATTTTCAGGGATAGAATCCCGGAAGTTCACAATCAAATCTATTCCCTTTCTGAAATTAGAAGTATTATTCACCCTTTTCAAAAAATCTGAAAAATAGGATACTGCAGCGAATTTGTCATTCCATGATGGCAGGTTTTCGAATCGTGCAGCTAGCAAATTAAATTCACTTTCACCGGAATACTTAAAAATAGAGAGGTTGATTGCTTTGAAAAGAGTTCCTTTGGCTTTCTGAGCTGATATTAGTGTTGCCTGTTTAAGAGCTGCGACACTGTCAATTGAACCCAAAGCGAGCAATGCATTACCTGACACCGAATAGGAAGAATCATTTATTGATTTCAAAAATAATTGCTTATAGGTCTCTTTCTTATATTTCCCGAGCGCTTCAATAGCTGCAGCCCGTACCAATGATTTCGGATCGTTCTTTGCCAGATCAGCCAAAAGTGATTCAACACCATTTTTAACGGACTCATTTTCAATTTTTAGTTTTTGTATTGTGTAAACTCTTAATCCCGGGAACCTGTCTTTCAAAGCAGATTTAAACAGATCCAACGCTTTTGGATCATCATTCTGTATCGTGGCAGCAAAATCAATTGCCTCTTTTCTGTCAACATACAAACCTGCATTATGATACTGAAAAATATAATTATCGAGTGTTTTATGATCAGTTTTCTTGCAAAGAAGGATTTTATCCCCATCTACATTTATAAGATCCGGCGTTGAAGCTGCAGGGAAAGAGAGTGTATCTGAAGTTTGATCCACCCATACTTTATAACGCTTCTTTTCATCTCCCTGATAAACATCCACTGCAATGGGAAACCTGAAAATCTTATTTGGCTGAGTTTGCTTTATAAATACCCTGGCGGTCTTAACTGCTCTATCATAATTGTAACTGATATCAAGTATTGGATTTCCGCTGCCATAGTACCACTGGTTCCAGAACCAGTTCAGATCCTGCCCGGTCACTTCCTCGAAAGCGAGCCGGATATCCTGTGCCTCGGCCGACTGGAATTTCTTTGTTGTAAGAAAAAGGTTTAGAGATTTGAAGAATGCGCTGTCACCGACATAGTACCTTAGCATATTCAGAATTCGTCCTCCTTTCTGATAACTTATCAGATCGAACATGTCTATATGCTCTTTATAATAAAAACGAACCAGATCCCTTTTTCCGTCCCCATAGCTCAGATAATCCTGCATTGCATTATAATTATGCTCATCACCGGCATCTTTACCATCTTTATATTCAAACCACAAAGTTTCACCAAAGTCAGCAAATGATTCGTTCAATGTGGTGTTGCTCCAGCTTTCGGTAGTTACATAATCTCCAAACCACTGATGAAAGAGTTCATGTGCAATGTTTGATTCCCCATCATTTTGATCAATCAGCTGCCTGGCATCTCTCTGTACATATATGTCGCCATGCAATGTGGCAGTTGTGTTTTCCATAGCACCTGCTATGAAATCCCTGCCGGTAATTTGTGCATATTTCGGCCAGGGATAATCAATCCCGGTTATCTTAGAGAAGTAAGCGATCATTTCGGGAGTCAGACCGAATATCTTCCTTGCAACCGGAGCAAATTCTTTTTCCACATAATAACTTACTTCCTTCCCTTTGTAGCTGTCCTTAATGACGGAATATTCTCCGACAACCATCATCATCAGATAGGGGGCATGAGGCAAATCCATTTTCCATGTATCGGTGCGGGTTCCGTTACTATTATTCTTCTGGCTTACCAGCATCCCGTTAGAGAGCGTCAGGTATTTACCCGGAACAGTCATACTGATTTCATCGGTTGTTTTTTGATTTGGTTTATCAATAGTGGGAAACCATCCGCAGTTAGATTCGGTTTCCCCCTGAGTCCATATCTGGGTGGGTTTATTTTTCGTGGTTCCCAAAGGGTTAATAAAAAACAATCCTTTATTGTTAAGCATTCCCATATCTCCAATATTTTTAATATCATCAGGCTTAGCTATATAGTCAATAAAAACAGTATAGTTTTCTCCTCCTTTGTAGGTCTTATCGAGAATGATACGAAGATTATGTTTATCATAAGAATATTTAAGAGGTAAATGCTTACCCGCCTTTATCATTGAGACTTCATTGATGCTCATACTTCTGGCATCGAGATTTAATGAATCGGTGGAATAAAAATGAGGATGAAGTGTGATCCATGCTTTCCCGTACATCCACGATTTGGAATAATCGAAGCTCACATCGAGTTTTGTGTGAACAAGGTTATTTATTTTTGTGGCGCTAGCGCGATAAATCTTTTCCCAGCCTTCTGACTTAACAGAATCTGATACTTGTGAGAATGCCTCAAATGAACAGAACAGTAATACCCCAATGACGATTTTTTTCATAATAATAATTTAAGGACTGAATTTGCAAATAATTAAAGAACAGACTTAAAATTCTGATTATTAAGATATTTAAAAACAGATTTAATAAAAGCAAATTAAATTTGTTGGAAGTAACATTTAGCAATTTGCTGGTAAGAAGATCTTTGATTTAAGTTTATTGATTGTTTGGCAACTAAATGAAATATACAATTGCCAATCTATATATTTATTTTCATTAATGGATACATTAGATGATTTAAATGACTGCATTTTAATCTGTTAATATATTAACAGTTAATTCAATAGTGTAGTCCAACAAATAACCGAGCGGTTTTTTGATATCTGAAATTCAGGGGATGATCCATTATTTTAATAGCCAAAAATCCTTTTGATCTTATTTGTTGGATGATTTTTAGAGAACCTCCTGGAATATTAGAGGAAGTCGGAATTCCTATAAATGATATTATTCCTGGTTGCAACTCTGACAAAAAATCCAATTTTCCAATTTTAAAAGTTGCAACCATGACTACTTGTTAATCGGTTTTTCTCATTCCCTCATTTGGTGTTGTTTTCAGAATGTCATAAATAGAAACAAGAGGTAAATTCTGACCTCTTGTGCCGTTTAGTACCCGGAGCGGGACTTGAATCTATTTTATTCCAGTTTACTTCATTGTTATAAATAGCTTGAAAAACAGCATATTAACAATTTGTATTTTGTTTATTGGATTTCATTTTACTACATTTGAGTAATTATTTGCACCTAATTTGCACCTACTTTTGGTTTATATAATTAGATATAAAACGCTCAAAAATGACAGAAATACAATTTTATCTTAAATCTGAAAAGCTTGATAAACATGGCAAGGTTACTCTTATAGCTTCAATCTATTGCAACTATAAAGCCTATAGAATGAAGCTGGGAAAAGTAAGAATCCGTGATTGGAATAAAAAATCACAACGTTTAAGACTTTCCTCATTAACTGCAAAAGAGTATGATGATAACTCAAAAATGAACTCATTCATAGATGACGTTGAATCCCAGGCCAAAATATTATTTAATAAGGTTACAAAGGAAAGAAGGAAACCTTCGGAATTTGAGTTGACAAATCTTCTCAATACTCCTGAAGTATCAACGGTGCTCAAATCAACATCAGTTATGGAAGTTTTCAGCGATTTCATTGAATCCAACAAATCAGATAAAGCTGAGCGTACAATAAAGGGATATACCACTGTTAAAAACTATATAACCCGTTTTCAGGAATCTACAAAGTATACTTTAACCTGGGACAATATTGATGTTAGGTTTATTGATAAACTTAAGAAGTACACGTTCATAACCGAAAGGAAGCAAGTTGGATACTATGCCAAGATTACCAGAGTACTTTCAACATTCCTTCATTGGGCGGAAGAACGTAACTATTATCAGGGCAAGATCTACGATAAACTTAAAGTAGATGAGCCTGAAAGAGAGGTCGTATTCCTAAGTATGGATGAGCTTCTGGTATTCATGGATTATAACTTTGAAAGTCACCGATTAAATAAAGTGAGAGATTTGTACTGTTTTGCATCCTTTACCGGACTTCGATATAGTGATGTAATTTCTCTGAAGCGAGAGCATATAAATAAAAAGCTCTTAACTAAAACTCAAGTAAAGACAGGGTACGTTAAAACTCTCCCTCTTAATGATTTCGCTCTGAAAATACTTAAAAAGTATGAAGAGGAGGGAAATCCCCTTCCCAAAATGTCCATTCAGAATATTAACGAGTATTTGAAAGAATGCTGTGGAATTATTGCTTCTAAACAACTTCCAAAAACAGGATTTAACAGGCTGGTGATAAAAAAAAGTGTGATAGGCAGTGAAACAACAGAAGTATCACTGCCTCTCCATGAATCTATTACCTTTCATACCGCCAGAAAGACATTTATTACTAATAGCATAATGCTTGGGGTAAACATTAAAGCGTTACAGGATATGGGTGCTCCAAAAAAAGAAAAAGATTTAAAAAAATATCTGAAGATTACGGATGCATTTAAGAGCCAGGTCATGGATAATACCTGGAATGTTTTGAGTTTAAACCATATACCAAAGGAGCTTGTTTCTCAAAACTAGCCGTCTATTACTTTTTTTTCTCACCAGCAAATCGTTTATCAAAAAAACATACTTTTATTTGCCAGTTAGCTGGCATGCTATCAAACCTCGACACATTCTACAAAATGATTAACTACAATTGACCTATGACAATTCCTGAATCAATTAATCGACTTTTCACCCAAGCAAGAGAAAAAGATGAATTTGAATTCATTTG
>DATCHE010000142.1:0-3330 GCA_036508535.1 Bacteroidales bacterium
GGTTGAAGGGCTTGCAATTTTCCAGCATCCTTCGAATCCATGGTATCCGTCACCATGGTTCACACGCGATTATGGATTCATGTCACCAACACCGATGTACTGGCCCGAAAACGGAACCGATACTTTCATGAAAAAAGGGACCATTTTAAGTCTTCGATACAGGGTACTCGTTCATGCCGGCGATAATAATCAGGCTAAAATTGCAGAGGCTTTTGAGAAATATAAATCTGAAAAGTAAAACTACCTCACCTATTCAGACTCATTTATTACAATCCAAGCAAATTTCAATTGTTATTGAACTAATAATATTTCAATGTAATTATTTGCTTTTAATCTTTGCTTGGGTACCTTTCAGTCCGGGCAATTTTGCCGTTAAGAAACAACTCAGCCTCATCACCCGAGGTGAAAACATGTACCGGGGTAACCTCACCAATACGTTCCGGCCAGTTCCAGTGGGGTAGAATATGCGCCATGGGCACATCGGGTAGCCAGACCGATTGATAAAGATAGAATCGGTCTTTGAGGAATCCTGCTAAATCTATAATACCAGTGTACGAACTGCGGGCTGTATAGTAGGGCGTTGGCTCGCCAAGGTAATCCCATCCGTTCCAGACAAACTCGCCAGCAACGAATGGATGACGCTCTATTGAGCTAAAAACCTTATCGGCGCTGACCCAAAGTCAAAAGCATAGAGTTCGTAAGAGCTAACCTGATTAATTTTTGAGTCGCCCCCACTGCCATCTCTTATGGGTGCGCTAAATTCTTTCGACACTGGGAAAAGGTATATCCCCCGACTACTGGCTGCAGATGCAGTTTCTGCACTGAGAATGACTTTTTTCGGAAATTTTTTGTGGAAAACATCATATTGAGGTGCTTTACGGATACGATCGGTCCCTTCAAACTCAGGAGATTGACGAATCCCTTCACCCTGATAATTCAGACCAATTACATCGGGAATTTTAGGTAAAGCCATATCGGGTTTGGCAAAATTCATTGCAGTAGTGGTAGGGCGTGTTGAATCTTCTTCCTTGATAATTTCATGTAACCTTTTCGCGATAGCAGCACCTTCTTCTCCAGTATATTGTTCTCCAACCTCATTTCCAAAGCTCCATATAATTATGGAAGGACAGTTCCTGTCCCTTCGAACAAAGGAGCGTACGTCTGGTTCTGACCAGTCGTGGAATATCAGGTGAAAATCATCAGGTGTTTTTTTTCTTTCCCACGAATCAAATATCTCATCAATCACAAGGAAACCCATTCGATCGGTTAATTCGAGCAGTTCCGGGGCAGGTGGATTGTGCGACATCTGTATAGCATTGCACCCCATTTTGTGTAATATCTCAAGCTGACGTTCTGCAGCACGTATATTGAATGCAACACCAAGGGCACCCAGGTTCATGGTGTTGGTTAACGCCTTTTATGTATATATATTCCCCATTTACAAGCAATCCTTTCTCAGGATTAAACTCCAATGAGCGAATTCCGAATCTTGTCTCATATGCATCAAGGGGTCTTTGGTTTTGCTGTAATGTGGTAACAGCCAAATAAAGGTTGGGTCTCTGCGAGGGTAGTGGCCCCCATAGTTTTGGATTTTTGAGAAAGATGGAGTCTTTAATCTTAGTACTTGCTCCAGCAACTATTTTTGTTTTCAAGGTTCTAATACTATCGACAGCATCTCCAACTTTGTTACCCTTCGAGTCTAATAAATATATGAGGGTGATTACATCAATATAAGAATCCGTTTTGGAGTTGTTGTCGATAGTAACTTCGAGATCGATTAAAGCAGAAGTTTCAGAAATATATTTTGTAGCTATACAAGTACAATATTGACCTACATGGATGGGATTGGTTTTCGTTAACCAGACATTGCACCATCAACATCAAGAAAAATAGATTTGCCTGCATCTGATGCCGGAATGTCGAGCTTTTTTCGATACCATGCAACACCAGTGATATGCAATCGACCCATCCCTCCGCCTACTTCAGCTTTCCAACCTGTCAAAAAAGGTCCTTTAATAGCTCAGTCATGAGGCAAATTCACCTTTTCCCATGAACTATCGTCGAAATTGCCCTTTATAAATTGAAAATTGCTGCCAGGGTTCCCTTCAGGACGAATATGTCGTTTTTGAGTATCTTTAATGAAATTATTGCCCGTAGGTAATATCCAAGGTTTTAGTTCTTCATGAGATGTTTTAACTTTGATTGCCTCTGTAGGTTTTGCGTCTGCAATCAAGTTTTCATTTTTGTCAGCAATCTCAGGGCGTAAATCATAAATTAAGTTATCTGCCTTCGTTACCGAATCATATTTATCAAAACGCCATCCCTGGTTGATGGAAATACGTTGCCGATTGATATCACTTGCCGACTTAGCCGAAACCTGTGCCTTCACTGGTATGTTTTCAGATAAAGAGAAGCACAGCAAAACAATAAAAGTTTTCAATCCAGTTGACGAAAATTTTCTCATATATTTTCTATTTTAAATTTTGCAGGATAATGCATTGACATATTCATATCTTTTCCCTCGTTCTCCGATAGATACAGTCGCTCATCTCACACATCCTACATGTATATGGATTTCTCTTTACATTTTCTCCGATACCGATTATCCCGCTAATAGATTTCATCGGATCCATTAGTGCAGAAGGGGTTAAATGTATGCCGCAGTAATTATCAGGGACTAACCGGAATAAATTATACTGTTCAGCCACATCCCATCCGCAATAACCCGGACTATAACGGCTGGTGATTCTTTTTCCTGTTAAAATCATTTCACTTTCAAGATAGGCTTGCATAAGATCTGCCGCCGCTTCAACTATTTCACTGCCAATAACATCATAGATATAACCCTTTAAAAAATCTCTTTCCTGCATTGTCTTTCTGCTTAGGATTCCAATCTCAGCTCCTGCAGTACAAAGGAAAAGGGCAACAGAGTTCGATTTTTTCAACTGAGCAAAAACAATCTTTTTTACCTGAAATATGATATTATTAATACTGATCGATTTGGTAATATTGTCAAACTGAACATCGTTATACAACCTGTACTCAGCTTTTATATTGCATATTTTATGGCATTCTGTCAGTATCTCTTCAATCAGATTTGTAACAAGTCCACGGTCTTCTCCCTCTCTATACCCTATTACAGTCTCAATCTGTGAAGAACTCAGGTTAAGATCATTAAAATCAAACTGAAAAACTTTGTTAATCATAATTTGGTTTTGATTCTTCCTAAGAGATCCTTTATAAGCTGCCTAGCCCCGATTCGGTTACAATCCTCTGAACAATTGATTCCCAGCTTAATGTCATAATATGAATCCCATTTATCCCCTGTTT
>DATCHE010000143.1:0-5777 GCA_036508535.1 Bacteroidales bacterium
GATACGCCTCCTGTATTGCAGGGAGACCCATACCGGTTGAAACAGATAGTGATCAATCTTGTAAGCAATTCAGTTAAATTCACCCAAAACGGCAAAGTTCATTTTAGTGTGAAAAGTAATAAAACATCACCTGAGGAAATAGAGCTGATAATGGAATTCACAGATACGGGTATCGGTATTGACGAGGACAAAATTGACTACGTTTTTGAAGATTTTACGCAAGGCGAGATGAGCACTTCGCGTAAATATGGAGGAACCGGTCTCGGATTATCGATAGTAAAGAAACTGACAGATCTTCATGGAGGAACTATTAACTGTATAAGCAGGAAAAACCAGGGAACTCAGATTACAGTCAGGATTCCAATTTTGCGAGGGAATGAAAAAAATATTAAAGCAGATTTCGAAACGAACCTTATCATTCCTGAAGAGATCAGGAATCTTAAAATACTTATTGTAGATGATGAAGAATATAACCGACTTCTCTTTAAAGCTATCCTTGGCAGATGGAAAATAAAATATAGTGAAGCTTCAAGTGGTGCGGAAGCCCTGGAGCTCTTAAAAAACGATCGCTACAATTTGGTTTTTATGGACGCGAGAATGCCAGTGATAGATGGAATAAGGGCAACACAGATCATCCGCAATGAAATGAATATAATTGAATCTGAAATGCCTGTAATTTGTATTTCAGCTGCAGCAGGGGATGAAGAATTGCAAAAATATAATAATGCGGGGATGAACGCATTCCTTCCCAAACCATTCACCGAAAAGATGTTGTTTAACATAATTCTTTCAGTAATAAGAAGTTTCGCCCCGGATACTGCGACCAAAACTATTATTAAAGAAAAAGGAAGCCCTTCCGACCCCCAAAAAATTAACCTGAATAATTTATATCATATATCAGGTGGTGATAAGCAGTTTGTAAAACAAATGCTTATCGCATTTACAGATAGTACAGAGAGCGGACTTAAAGAGATGAAAGAAGCTCTGGTAATGGGTTATATGAATCAAATTGCAGATGTTGCTCATAAATTGTTACCCCCCGCCAGGCATATTGGTGCTGTGGAATTATGCGATCTGTTGAAAAAGATTGAGGAAAGTATTCAGAACAACAGTGATAGCCTTACGGTTGAAAAACTTATTGAAGAATCACTAAAAGAATTTGAAGCTGTCAATGAACTTATTAAAAAGCAGATAGCCGAAATCAGATAAAATTCTGTTAGATCCCGCTATTTATTTATTACTTTGTGAGTTGACAAGATAATTGAGTACCCGGAAATTAAAGAATATGACTGATAAGCCTTTTAAGATTTTTGTTGTGGAAGACAGCGAATGGTATAACAGGCTTCTCGTGCATACTCTTTCATTAAATCCTGATTTTGAGATTAAGAGCTTTTCCAATGGTAAAGATTTTCTTAATTCTCTCTTTGAATCACCTGATATTGTCACTCTCGACTACCGGCTCCCTGATATGACCGGGCTTGAGCTTTTAAAAAGGATAAGGGAAGAAAACAGCGATATTCAGGTAATACTGATATCAGAACAGGGCGATATAGATACTGTAGTGAACCTGTTAAAGCTTGGAGCTTATGATTATATAACCAAATCTGATGATATAAAAGACAGACTTCTCAATACTGTTAAGAATATCCGGGATGGGATTGGTCTGAAAAGAGAGATATCTTCCCTACGCAGGGAGATACAAAAAAAGTACAGTTTCCGTCAGAGTATACTTGGCGAAAGTAAAGCTATCAAAGGGGTATATGAGCTTATTGATAAAGCTCTTGGCACAAATATCACAGTAGTTATAACAGGTGAGACAGGTACCGGAAAAGAACTGGTTGCCAAGGCAATTCATTATAATTCAAAGCGAAAGGATAAACCATTCGTCACTGTTAATGTTGCTGCAATTCCTTCAGAACTTATTGAAAGCGAATTGTTTGGTCATGAAAGGGGATCATTTACGGGTGCTTTATTCAGACGCATAGGCCGTTTTGAAGAAGCAGACGGGGGAACTCTTTTTCTGGATGAAATTGCAGAGATGGAACTGAATTTACAGTCGAAATTATTACGGGTTCTGCAGGAAAAAGAAATTGTGCGCATAGGAGGCAATAAGCCGGTGAAGACCGAATGCCGTATTGTTGTGGCAACGAATAAAAACCTGAAAGAGGAGGTAAAAAAAGGGAATTTCAGAGAAGATCTGTATTACAGGTTGCTGGGTTTGACAATTGAACTGCCACCTTTGCGTGACAGGCAAAATGATATCCTTGTTCTGGCACACCATTTCACGGAAACATTCTGCATTGAAAATAGTATTCCTTCTAAAAAGTTATCAGAAGAAACACAAAAAAAACTAATGAGCTATTCTTTCCCGGGAAATGTAAGGGAATTAAAATCGGTGATTGAACTTGCTGTTACTTTGTCGGAAAAAGATGAGATAGAACAATCCGATCTTGTTATTGACAAGGATGATCCATTGTCGACCATAGCCGACAAAGATCTGACTTTAAGGGAATACGAGTTAAAAATCATTAAAGCGACTCTTAAGAAGAATGATAACGATATAAAACTTACTGCAGAAAAGCTGGATATCGGGATTTCCACTATCTACAGGATATTAAAGGAATAATCCCTCCTAAACGGGAGGTTTTGCTCCTTCCCCCGTGGGGGAAGGTTGGGAAGGGGGTTGTTTTTTTTCTCAAAATGAGAAAAAGATTCTCAAAATGAACACCTTCCTGTTTCTTGTCAATTAATTAACATTCACATTAACAGCACGTTAATAAAATAATTCCTCCCGGGCATGCCATTTGATTAGCCTATATCAAAATAAATCAACGAGAGGAATCAATTATGAAAAACGATGAAGGAACAACATTTAAAAATGACCAGGGAGCAACTCCCAAAAAAGATGAGACTGGTATTCATAGTGGAATGAGTGAAACTACCAAAGCACGTTTTGTTGCCAGAGATGCCAGATCGGAAGGACTTAAAAAAGGAGTCTGGACGACTATAGCTGTCAGTTTAGTAATTTTGGTTACAGTCGGGATATTTGGTATTACGCGCTTTAATTCTGAAAAGCAGCAGCAGCTTGCAACTATTGAAAATCAGAAAGTTTCATATACAGAGCTGTTAACAACACGCGATTCTGTAATTAATGAATGGATAATTACATTTGATCAGATTGAAAAAGATCTGAACATGGTAAAAGAGAAAGAGAACATTATCACTGTTAATTCATCTAATGGAGAGTTTTCAAAAAGCAAAAAAGAACAAATACAAAAGGATATAGAGTATATCAATACAGTTCTTGATCAAAACAGGAAGAAAATAGCATCACTTACAGCACAGCTTAAGAATTCTGGGGGAGCAATAAAAGGCCTGCAGATAAAAGTTGCCGAACTTGAGGCTTCAATGAAACTTCGTGAAGCTGAAGTATCAGAATTAAAGCTGGCGCTTGTTGATAAAGATTTTGAAATCGGGAAACTGAATACGATTATGACCGATCAGCAGTTAGATATTGCACAGAAAGATGAGAAAATCAGTAATCAGATAAATGAAAAGAACAAAGCATATGTGGCTTATGGTACTTACAAAGATCTGAAAGCAAGAGGCCTTGTTTCGAAAGAAGGTGGATTTCTCGGACTAGGCAAGAAAGAAGCAATAACGGCAGAATTTGCAGACAGTTCATTTACACAGGTCAATATCACCGAATTAAAGGAAATACCTGTTAATTCAAAAAATGCAAAGCTTATTTCTGAGCACCCTGCAAGCTCTTACGAAATGATAACAGATGCGGATAAACATATCTCCAGTATTGAGATAAAAGATCCTGAACAGTTCTGGAAAATTTCAAAGTATGCAGTTGTGGAAATCAAAAATTAGAAATCATGAATACTCTGATTCACAAGCTTGAATAACAGCTTGTCAATTAACAGGCCCCGCAGGGATTTTATATCTGCGGGGCCTTTTTTATAATTCCAGTTCTCTTAGTTCCGCCTCGTAATCGAACTGAAGATCTTCGTGGAGGCTGGTTGTTTTTTTTCTGATAGTCTCTGTTAATCCGACATATAGCTTCAGAAGTCCTGAATTCTTTTGAATGGATGGGCTTACTTTTTTCAGCTTTATACAAAAGTAGATCAGCAACTCCACCTCCGTCTCTTTCTTAAGGGAATACCGGATATGCTTTCTGGTATTACGTAAAATCTTCCTGAGACTCTTTTTGATCAGGTACTGGCTTTTTCTGTTTCGCTCTTCAAACTGCTGATCGATATCCATTTTTACACTTTCAATGTAAGAAGCTTCGTCACCGGATTCGAACAGCAGATAAGTAAGCAACTCTTTATTTTCCTTTTTGAATTTTGAAAGACGAAGACAAAGTTCCCTTAATTCCTTCGGAGAACGATTCTCAAGATCAAGTTTTATTTCTTTAACAGTAACAGCTTTCATGGAAATAGCCTAAATCAACTCTGAATTTTTTTTATAGAAACTATCGACGGCGTAAATAAAGAGACAACTTCCGTTCGAAATCATATCTATTATTTCTTTTGAAATTTCAACCGGCAATGCGGGACATCCCCAGCTTCTTCCCAGCCTGCCATACTTTTTAATGAATTCCTGGCTAACATATTCAGCTCCATGAATTACAATTTCTCTGGCTCTGGCATTATCGTTAATCCCTTTTTCAAGTCCGTCAAGTTTCAGAGAGTATCCGTGCTTGCCTGTATAGGTTTCAGCTGTCAGGTAAAATCCGAGAGAACTTTTAAGAGATTCAGATTTGTTGGAGAATGTTGTTGCAGAGTCTCCTCCGGAGTTTTTTCCATGAGCAACAAAACTCTGAAACAGAAGCTGTTTTTTTACAATATCAATTACGAAAAACCTCTTTTCAGTAGATGGCTTTGAAAAATCAATTATAATAATTAGGTTTTTTTTCTTAATGCCATTGATCTTACTATATCCCGTAATTGCTAAACTAAAGACATCAAAGGGAAGAACCTTATTCAGATGGCAATCTATCCAAAGCTGATTAATGTCTTCTGTTTTTGCCGACTGGGAATTACAGGTGTTTACAGCTGCAAAAGTTAATAATATGAACAGCAATATTTTAGAACAAGGTGTCATTTTGGTTTCAATAATTCCGCCCCGGCTTTTAATAAAGAAGCCTTATCTAAACGGAATTCTTTTTTTGCATCTCTCAGAATCCAGAATATAACTGCGCTTATCAGAGCCGCAAAAAAGCACCAGACAGAAGTAAGATATTGAGTAAAGAATATTGCAGTAACAAGGCAAGACAAAAACATCAATATACCTAACAGATGGGTCCTTTGAATGCTCGAAATAAAAAGCGGAGCGATGGCAACGATTAAATAAATTATAAAGGCAGGCATTTCAAGCGATTTAGGGAAATCGCTGGTATACAGAATATGATAACCCATAATTTGCGGCGTTACATTGAAAAACAACAGGCACCATCCATAATACAGTGACAAAGATAATCCTAATACAAACAAGACCTTCAATAGCTTTTTCTGTTTTTTGTTTTTTTCCATAAGGAGAACTGCCAATGGAATCATTGTAGGCCATAGAAAATCTGCCATTATCAGGAATATATATGTCGCTGTTTTCTGCAGATGGATATATTCGGGTAATGGAATTACCACCCATAAGCATCCTTCAACTATCTGCTGGAATGCAAAAAAGAGCGGGATACTCGCAAATACTAACTGAGAAGGTTTATGAACTTCTCTGACGGTGGCGACACCTATTGCAGCAATAATTACTCC
>DATCHE010000144.1:0-45343 GCA_036508535.1 Bacteroidales bacterium
AAAACCCGATGTAGATGGTGGTCTGATTGGTGGCGCCGCATTGAAGAAAGAAGATTTCGCCGGTATTGTTGAAGCGTTTTAAAGCCCCCCATCCCCCCTAAAGGTGGGCTAAAACGTCCGTTTCTTGGATTTTTTCGCCCCCTTGGGGGAGATGCCGCGCAGCGGGCCTGCCTGCCGGTAGGCAGGGGGCAAAAAAGTTAAAGCAATGGGTTAATATTCAGGTTTAAAATGACGTTGGTAATCTAATTTAACTTCATGATAAAAAAGCTGGTAATTCTTACTTTATACCTTTCGCTCATAACTCCCTGTTTTTTATTAGCACAGTCCAGATCTGCATTTTCAGGTGATCCTGTAAAATTCAGGGCAGAACTTACTTCTTTTATGGGATCAAATCTAAATCCCGAACAGACTGTCAACCTTAATAATTTCCTTGTAAGCTGGGACAGTGCTTCCTTTAGTAAAGAAATAATGGTCAGGATTATTGATATTTCCAGCCAGCTTTCGTCCAGATTAATGAGGCCGGTTCCTCACTTTAATAATTATATCACCACAATTAATAATTTTAAAAGGTACAAGTTTAGTGATGTTGATTTCGACAGCTGGCTAAAGGGACTTGGTGAGGTTATTTTTAGTCCAGGGTTTACCAATGATGTTATCGACAGGTATATAAGGAATACCGGATCAATGGTAAAAGAGAATGTCCTTAATGAATCGGGAAGTGTTAAATGGAAAGTCAAAAATAGTTCACTAAAGTTTTTACACGATACTGTTTTTTATGTGGCAGTTACTGATGCTACACTCACCTGCTATTCGCAGCGTGACAGCACTGAAATATATAATGTATCAGGAGCATATTATCCTGAATTTCAGCAATTCAAGGGTACAAAAGGTATTGTAACATGGGAAAAAGCCGGATATCCCGCTAAAGATGTATACGCTGAAATCGCTAATTTTTCGATTAATACTACAAAAAATAGTTTCACAATCGATTCAGCCAGACTGAGACATATAATTTACTTTAAAGAACCTGTGTTAGGAATCCTTACAGATCAGGCAGTCACGTTTGCAAATAAGGATAAAGCAAATTTCCCTCATTTCGAAACCTATAAAAAGGAGTTCCTGTTAAAGAACATTTACGAAGGTGTTAATTATGAAGGAGGCCTTACTTTTGATGGAGCCAGTGTTAAAGGTACCGGGGCCAAATATTCTCCGGCAAAAATTACTCTCTACAGGAATGATACACTTTATCTCAAAATAAGATCGGGCGATTTCCTCTTTTCAAAAACCGGACTTGTCAGTCAGGAAACATCTATCTCACTTTATCTCGATAAGGATTCAATTTACCATTCTAATCTGGGTTTTTCTTATTTAGCTGCAACCAGACAGGTAAACCTTTTCCGTACTGGAAATCCAATATCAAAGAGCCCCTATTTCGATCCTTTCCACAACCTTGATTTGTATTTTGAATACCTGACATGGAATATGAATGAATCAAAAATTATTCTTACACGTTCCAGAGGATCAACAATTGGAAATGCACAGTTTGAATCTTCCTCCTTCTTCAATTCAGACTATTTTTTACAGCTTATGGGAATGGATGATTACCATCCGTTGAATCGTCTTATTAAATATGCTGAATACTATTATTCTGAAACCTTTCCTGTTGTGGAATTTGCCAAATGGCTGAACAGACCTGTTGAATCTGTTACCGGGTTATGTATTGATATGGCAAATAAGGGTTTTGTATTTTACGATCGTGTAAATAATGAGGTTACAATAAAACAAAAAACAAAGGATTTCCTCGATTCTTATGCCAGAAAAAAAGACTATGATAATTTAAAGATTATCAGTCAAACAAATGCCCCTACTGACAACGCAATACTTGACCTTAAAAACTACAGGTTGAATATAAATGGAGTATCGAGAGTTATACTTAGCGATTCCCAACGGGTAGCAATTTATCCATACCAGCGGCAACTGGTAGTCGGAAAAAACAGAAACATTCAATTTGATGGAGTTGTTGATGCCGGTCTCTTTACGGTATTTGGGCATAATTTCTCTTTCAGTTATGATACTTTTAAAATACGTCTTCAAAAAATCGATTCCATAAAAATTTCTGTAGAAACTGATAAGAAGGATATTTATGGCAATCCAATTATTAGGAATATTGATAATATGATAGAACTTGGTACTGCTGAGCTATATATCGATGATCCAAAGAACAAATCAGGTTTAAAAAGTCTTAAGCAGTACCCTATTATAAATGCCTTAACATTCTCATATATTTTCTATGATAAGATCGCAGGGCTCGAAGGAATTTACAAACAGGCAGACTTCTATTTTAAGGTTGATCCATTCACTTATGAAAATATCGATCACTATTCCAACGCTGACATGAATCTGGCAGGAGAATTCTACGGAGGAGTTATCCTTAAACCAATGAAACAAACCCTTACAATACAGGAGAATAACTCTCTTGGTTTTAATATGATTATTCCAAAAGAAGGTATTGATGTCTATGGCACCAAGGGTAGATTATTCGATGCTTTAAGTATGAGCAATAAAGGATTAATCGGAAGCGGTACTCTAAAACATTTAGCATCCTCTACAAAGTCAGAGGAGTTCAAATTTTTTCCTGACTCAATGATCACGCAGGCCACAACATTTAATATCGACAAAGATGAATCCGGTTCATTTCCGATTCTTAACAGTCAGAATGTTGCAATAAGATGGCTGACTATAAAAGATGAATGGTTTGCAAACAATGCTCCCGGAAAAAGTTTTAATATGTTCGGCAACGGAACAACTCTTGATGGTTCGTTAAAAATGACTCCGTCAAACCTGGATGGTACAGGAATAATCGACATGACCGATTCGAAGATCAATTCAAAGCTATTCAGTTTTACTTCGAATGCAATCAAAGCAGATAAAGCAGATTATAACCTGAAATCTCCAACAACCAATGGATATTCATTTATAGCTGAAAACGCTAAAACCGATATCAATTTTGATCTTAAACTGTCCCGGTTCAATCTGAATACCGATTCCTCAATGGTAAAATTTCCCGAGTTGCAGTATATCTGTACAATGACAGATTTTGTGTACAATATGGGAACCAGGGTTTTGAACATGGAGCAAAAAGGAAAATCAAATACAACTTTATTAACTCCCGACAAACTTCTAAGGTTAGATTTTACCAATCTCGACAAACCTACTTTCTTTGCTACAAATAGTCTCCGCGACACGGTTGCCTTTTCATCCTGGAGAGGCGCATTTCACCTTGATCAGGAATATATTGAAGCGGAGGACATAAACTATATTCGTATTGCGGATGCGCTTATTCAACCTGATAGTGGAAAAATTATCATTATCCGTGGAGCAAAAATCCAACAGATGCAGAATGCTATAATTGCTCTCAATAACAGACATATTTTACATTCTGCCAAGATCAATATCGAATCGAGCAAAAGATATACAGGCAGCGCTATCTACGACTATGTTAATGAAAATAAAGAAATACAGCAAATAAATTTCCCTGAACTTACTGTGGATACTCTTACCACAAGCGCAAAGGGGTATATACCAGCCAGTCAAAATTTCATGCTTAGTCCGGCTTTTACATATGCCGGTGATGTAACACTTTCTTCCAATAAAGACCATCTTTCTTTTACAGGAGCGACAGGAATCACAAATAACTGCAGTGCTATTAAGAGCTATAATATCAAATTCAAATCAGTTATTGACCCAAATAATATATTGATACCAATAAGCGATAAACCGAGGGATGTGAATGACAATCTCATTTTTTCAGGTTCTTATATTAATGCTGATTCAATGCATATCTATCCGGCATTTCTTTCAGCTCAAAAATCATATGCTGATGTTGCACTGATAAGTTCGAAAGGCTACCTCTACTACGATAAGGTTAAAGGGAAATATATAATTACTTCTCTCGAAAAACTTGCTGACCCCAGTCTTCCAGGAAATATGATTACTTATGATAGAAATTTCTGCGTTCTTTCGGGAGAAGGTACTATCGATTTCGGGGCGAAATTAGACCTGGTTAAACTGGCAAGCGCCGGAAATGTGATTCATTCAATTGATTCCGGCAAAGTCAACCTTGAAGCCATACTGGCACTCGACTTTTATTTTTCTTCCGAAGCTCTTAAAATGATGGCAGATGAGTTCAGAATGATGCCCACATTAAAACCTGTAAACCTGAACACAGACTTGAATAAAAAAGGGATGAAGGATCTTATGGGAGTAGCTGCTGCTACTCAGATTAAAGAGGAAATGGACTTGTTTGGTCCTTCTAAAAGCCTTCCTAAAGAGTTCACATATAAGCTATTATTAAACGATGTAAAACTTTTCTGGAATAGTTCTTCATCATCGTTCAGATCTACCGGGAAAATTGGAATCGGATTCATTGGGCCTCAACCCATTAATGTTTATGTTGATGGATATATTGAAATTCAGCGCAGAAGAACAGGTGACATGATTGATATATATCTGAAAGCAGATGAATCTACGTGGTACTATTTCTCATATTTCAGAGGCGTTATGATGACACAGGCCGGAAATAATAACTACAACTCTTTAATTGCTAATATCAAATTGAATGACAGAAAACATCCTGAATCGACTGTAAGGATGCCCTATACATATATGATTGCTTCTGAAGATCGTCTGGGTCGTTTCCTCAGTCGTATGGCAAGCGATAATGCTGTTGCAGAACCTGTTAACCAATAACTGCTTTTCCCCGTTCACCAAGCTCAATCAGTTCCATATCGTGAATTTTTTCCCCATCGATCTGAAAACGAATGGCCGTCATGAATTTATGAAATCCATAATACCCTGCGGCTCCGGGATTTATAAATAAAAAACCTGACTTTTTATCGTACATGACTTTTGCTATATGCGAATGTCCGCAGATAAATAAATCCGGAGGGTCCAGGTGGATCCATGGTTTTACTCTAAGATCATATCGACCAGGTGAACCGCCAATATGAGTCATCCAGACTTTAACCTCATCCACTTTAAATTTAAGTTGTTCCTTATATACAGTTCTTACAAGAGTATCGTCTATATTTCCGTATACAGCCTTAAGCGGTTTAAAAGCAGCCAGAGCATCAGCTGTCTGAATGTTACCGATATCTCCTGCATGCCAGATTTCATCACAACCTGCGAAATGATCAAAAAGCCTTGGATGAATCCATCCATGGGTATCTGAAAGAAGGCCAATTTTCATTTCTATTTATTGTATAGTACTATTACTCAACCTTTCTGCCCCCTGCCCCCTACCTCGTTATTTTCCCCAACTGGTCAAAACTCCATCTTTTTTGCCCCCTGCCCTCCCACTGCGCGGCATCTCCCCCAAGGGGGCGAAAAAATCCAAGAAACGGACGTTTTAGCCCCCCTTCAGGGGGGTTGGGGGGCATTGGGGGCAGATTTCCAAAGTAACTCAAAGGATTTCACAAAGGAACACAAAGGTAAGGTCAAATTATCTAATTTTGTAAAAACTGAATCCCATGCAGATATTTTATGCACCCGATATTAAAAGTGATACTTACACTTTAGACGAAAATGAATCAAAACACTCTGTAAGGGTTTTACGTATGGTGAAGGGAACATTAGTCAGACTGGTTGATGGAAAGGGTAACATGTATGAAGGAGCTATACTGGAACCTGATTCAAAAAAATGTGTTATTTCAATTAACAAAATCATAAAGGATTTTGAAAAACGTAATTATCGCCTCCACATAGCCATATCACCTATTAAGAATCCCGACCGCTTTGAATGGTTTGTTGAAAAAAGTGTTGAGATAGGAATTGATGAAATCACCCCGATTATTTGCAGGAATACTGAAAAGCCCGGAATAAAAGTTGAAAGAATAAATAACCTCATTATCTCAGCAATGAAACAGTCGCTTAAAGCGACAAAAACTGTTTTAAATGAACCTCGCTTTTTCGATGAATTTATCAAATCCCCTTTTAATGGGTACCGCATGATAGCTTATTGTGATAATGCTATTAAAAGAAGCGGAATATCGGAAGTCTATTCGAAATCGGGAAATGCACTTATTCTGATCGGACCGGAAGGTGATTTTTCAAATGATGAAGTATCTGTTGCCTTAAGCTCAGGTTTTCAGCCGGTTCATCTGGGACAAAGCAGATTGAGAACAGAAACGGCAGGAGTAGTTGCCTGCCATTCCATCTATTTTCTGAATCAATAACCGCAGCACTGCCTGGAAATCATTTAAAATATTTCTCCAGGGAATTTTGTGCTATTCATTATCTCAATCATGCTTCCTGATCTCATCAATCAGTCTTTTAGTTAAACGCTTTCCCGGAACAGGTTTCAACAGTTCCAGAATGTTAATCACATCGCCGAATTCAGTGGTTAAACCCCATGCATCTTCAAAAAGATCCAGGTCATTTACTTTGATATCGTGATATGAAATAAAAGGAGTAGAAATTAATCCCATAGGCTTGTTTTTCATTTTATATAAAACGGCCAGGGAGAACTATTATTATGATAAAATATAAATAAATGTAAACTTTTAAAAAATGAACACTAGCTGCCAATCCTGCCTTAAGCCCCCCTTAGGGGGTTGTGGAGTTTAAGGAGCGACTTCTAATTCAGAGTAAGGCTAATTTTTTTCTCTTCCATTAATTTCCTCATATTAATAAGGGCATACCTCATACGACCAAGTGCAGTGTTAATGCTAACATCAGTAATTTCGGCTATCTCCTTAAAGCTAAGTCCAGCGTAATGTCTGAGAATAACCACCTCTCTCTGGTCATCTGGCAGACTGCTGATCATATTCCGGATATCCTTGTGTATCTGCTGTTTAATCATATCATCTTCGATATTATCTTCAGCAAAGCTTTTTGAATTAAACAGGTCAGATTCATAGTTATCGTTAGAAATAGTGTTCATCTGCTTTATCCTTCTGAAATGGTCGATAATGAGATTATGAGCAATCCGCATTACCCACGATAGAAACTTCCCGTTATCGGAATATTTTCCGGCCTTTACTGATTGGATTACCTTAAGTACGGTATCCTGAAAAATATCTTCAGCTAAAGCCTGATCGCGTATATAAAGACTTATATATGCGAAAATTTTATTTTTATGTCTGTGGATTAATTGTTCAAAGCACAACTGCTCACCTCCTATAAACCTCAGAATCAGGTCATAATCGGAAATCATTATTTTCATAACTCACTCTTTAAATTAACAGAGTAGAGATTTTCTATAGGCAGTTATTCTTTATAGGTTAATATTCGTAGTACAAAGAAAAGGATTTTTTTTGATATGAAAGTATTACTTTTGAGCTTTAACAGAATTTTAATAGATTCTTAATGAATCTAAATTTAATCTTAATATATCATTTATAGAATCACAGATGCAGGGGAGTATTGAAATTAAGGGGGCACGGGTGCATAATCTGAAGAATGTGAGTCTGAAAATTCCGAGGAATAAACTTGTCGTAATTACAGGAGTATCAGGTTCCGGGAAATCTTCTTTGGCTTTCGACACTATTTATGCTGAAGGGCAAAGAAGATATGTTGAGAGTCTCTCCTCGTACGCCCGTCAATTTTTGGGAAGGATGAACAAGCCTGAGGTTGATTTCATTAACGGAATTCCCCCTGCAATAGCTATTGAGCAAAGAGTAAATTCACGCAATCCAAGATCAACGGTCGGCACTTCGACTGAAATATACGACTATATGCGGCTTCTGTTCGCCAGAGTGGGCAGAACCTATTCACCCATCTCAGGGAAGGAGGTAAAAAAACACTCTGTTGACGATCTGGTAAATTTCCTAACTAATCTTTCTGAAGGAACAAAGGTCATAATTACCGCTCCTGGTGAGGTGCCGGCTAATGTAGAAACTTCAGAGTATATCTCATTTCTTAATAAGCAGGGGTATACAAGACTAGAATTGAATGGCGAACTTATCAAGATTGATGAGTCGGAGGTAGTAAAGAAATTAAAACCCGGCCAATTAATCAATATAGTTATTGACAGGCTCGTTATCAGTCATTCTGAAGATAGCCTCAGCAGGGCTGCCGACTCTGCACAAACAGCGTTTCAATCTGGAAAAGGCTATTGCCAGTTAGTTATTCTTAATGAAAACGAAATACTGCGAGAAAATTTCTCAAATAGATTTGAAGAGGATGGGATTGTATTTCAAGAACCATCTGAATACCTCTTCAGCTTCAACAACCCATTAGGCGCATGTCCGGTTTGTGAAGGCTATAGCAAAATAATCGGTATCGATGAAAACCTTGTTATACCAAATCAAAACCTCTCCGTTTACGAGGATGCAATAGTATGTTGGAAAGGTGAAACGATGAAGAAATGGAAAGAAAGACTCATCGCTAATGCAGAATCATTTGATTTTCCGATACATAAGCCAATCTACCAGCTTACAGAAGAACAAAAAGCGCTCCTCTGGAGCGGAAATAAATATTTCTACGGATTAAACCGGTTCTTTCAGCATCTGGAAGAGAAAAAATTCAAAATCCAATATAGAGTGATGTTAAGCCGCTACCGTGGAAAAACTACCTGTCCTGAATGTAAAGGGTCGAGACTTAGAAAAGAGGCAGGTTACGTAAAAATTGACGGTAAGACTATTCAGGAACTGGTTTCAATTCCTGTAGGAAACCTTGTTGATAAATTTTCTGATATTCATCTTAATGATACTGATGCCAAAGTGGCTGAAAGGCTCATGAAAGAAATCTCAGTCCGTTTGAGATTTCTTGTGGAAGTTGGTCTTCCATATCTTACACTCGACAGACTTTCTTCAACATTATCAGGTGGAGAATCTCAGAGAATAAATCTTTCAACTTCATTGGGCAGTAACCTGGTAGGATCGATGTATATTCTTGATGAACCAAGTATTGGCCTTCATCCTCGCGACACTAATCTGTTAATTGGAGTATTGAAAGAACTCCGTGATATGGGTAATTCGGTTATTGTTGTTGAACACGAAGAAGAAATAATCAGAGCTGCCGATGAAATAATCGATATGGGACCTGAGGCAGGCAGGCTTGGCGGGGAGGTAGTTTACCAGGGTGGTCTCGATATAAGTACAGCCAATAAATCTCTTACAGCTGGGTATCTGAGTGGACGTTTAATTGTTCCGGTTCCAAAGACAAGAAGAAAATGGAACAGCTATATAGAAATTAAGGGCGCAAGAGAAAATAACCTGAAAGGATTTGATGTAAAATTTCCGCTTCATACTATAACTGCAGTTACCGGTGTAAGCGGATCAGGAAAGTCGAGCCTGGTATCAGATATTTTATACAGAGTTTTGTCGAACAGAATAAATGGCAGTAACTTAAAACCCGGACAGTACAAAGATATTTCGGGTGATATTTCTTCATTAAACGGCATCGAACTGGTCGATCAGAATCCAATTGGCAAGTCAAGCCGGTCAAATCCTGTCACATATCTGAAAGCATACGATGAGATTCGCAAACTATATTCCGAACAGCAAGCTTCTGTTCAGAATAATTTCAAACCTTCGCATTTTTCGTTTAATATAGAAGGCGGACGCTGTGAAGAGTGCCAGGGCGAGGGTATTATCAGAGTCGAGATGCAGTTCATGGCCGACGTGGAGCTGACTTGCGAGAATTGTAAAGGAATGCGGTTCAGGAAAGATATCCTCGATGTAAGATATCATGGAAAAAATATTTATGATATGCTTGAGGTGACAATTGATGATGCGATTGATTTTTTCAATAGTCATCCGGGCAAAAATGAAAAGAGAATAGTTGAGAAGCTTAAACCGCTTTCAGATGTGGGATTGGGATATATAAAAATGGGGCAATCTTCCAGTACACTCTCAGGAGGTGAAAGCCAGCGCGTCAAACTAGCCTATTTTCTAAGCCAGGAACGCAGTAACAGTCATATTCTTTTCATCTTCGACGAGCCCACAACCGGCTTACACTTTCATGACATCAATAAACTGCTAAAGTCTATAAACTCGCTGGTCGATCATGGTCACTCTGTGGTACTTATAGAGCACAACATGGAGGTAATAAAGAGTTCCGACTGGGTTATTGACCTTGGACCAGAGGGAGGTGAGAATGGAGGTCTGATTGTTTTTGAGGGGAAACCGGAAGAACTTGCTAAATGCAAAACATCATATACCGGGAAATATCTTGCAGCAAAACTATTATAAAATATGTAGGGCAGTGTCGCGACACTGCCCTACAATAATCTTCAATATCAAGATCAGGTTTTACTTTTTCATTTTAAAGCCAAACATAATTGATACACAACCACTTGCAGGAGTATCGCCGGGTTGATTAAATGATGAGACCTTAACTACAAGCTTAAGTTGCTGACTCGACTGAAGCTTAAAATCCCAGGTTTTAGCATAATTCGCATCCTTGTTTGAATAAAGTACGTTTTTACTTGCATCGAGTACTTTAAACTCCACATTTGGCAGTTTATCTTCACCATAGATAGCGACCCGGTATTCCATATCTGAGTAAAATGTTTTATAAAGTTCTGCCTCTTCTCCTTCAACAAGTACAGCAGCATGATAATTACCGTCATGAATATACGGAGCCAGTTCAGGGAGACAAACCTTTTTGGCGAACGCTTTGCATTGAGCATTTACGTTAATTGTAATTACAGTTAAAAACAAAACCAGGGCCGGAATTATTCTATAGATTCTCATATCTTTCATTATTTTACGAATGTACTTCTTATCTCACCAACTTTAGCCGATAGCTCTTTGAATACCTCGGGAGTCATATCAGTCTTTACATCTGATTTCAGGATTGTTGAATTGGTAGTCTTATCAAACTCTGGTCTTACAGGGGATGTGGTTATTTTAATCTTGTCAAAAACTACCTTCAGACTTTGAACCTGGGCTATCAGCTCATCAACAGCAGGGTTCCCTTTACTTCTTTCAAGCAAACTAAGAAGAATATCGATTGACAATTTCTGGTCAATAATTCTGCCAACAAGTTTATTTCCATTAAAGTCTTTCATATCAACAAGTTGAGTAGATATATATAATCCTTCCAGCCAACCTCCCAGTAATACCATTGCTGCGATTGAAGGCTGACCATTATCTTCGAGATAGGAACTTGAATTCATAAAGGTCTCACTAACAATCTCCATAATTTTTTCGGTATTGTTTATATTCTCTTCAAGTTCATCGATTTTTGACTGTTCAATGGCTTTAAGTATCCCTAGTCCGTCTGCCATTTTTTTGGCTGCGTTCATGCAATCAATAATCAGTTGTGTCTGCTCGTACAAACTTGCAAAACTCAGATCGCAGGTATAGATACCTAAATTCAATGCCATGCTCTTGCTCGAAACATAATTATTGACATTTCCGACCGGGTTTAAAAGAGCATTGTCAAACCTGGCTCCGGCTGATTTAATAAGCATTGCTGATTCAAGAGGGGAAGGAAGTGCATCAAATATTTTTTTTGCCTGCGTAACATCCTGAATTGCTGCTGAATTATCCTTAGGAATAACTTTTGTCAGATCATCTTTAGGTGCTTGTTTACTTCCACCAGACTTACAGCCCTCAAGCACACTGGATATAAGTAAAATAACGACCAGAATCCCTGTACTAATTCCATATTTTTTATTCATGATTATATCATTTAAGTGTGAAACCTAATTCCCGACTAAATTACACTATTATTTTTATTTTTCAAAATGGAATGAAGTAATTGACACTAATTCTAACTTTGTCGCAAATAATTAAAAGATGCTTAAATCCGAAAAGAAGAATAAAGAACTGCAGTCTCTCTTGAATAAGAATAATAATTTCCTGATTTCAGAAGCTATCGGATTACTTCGGGAGGAAGTACCATTCGAGGGTGCTATTGGCCTACTCATAGAATTATATGATAAAACTGAGGATAATGAAATCAAAAAATCAATTGAGGGATTTATGTCTGATCTCAAGGATCAGTCGGCCAGTTCAGAGGTAATAAATGAAATCAGAAAAGAATGGAAAGTCGAGACAATAAACATGTTAGTATCTTCATGCTGGCAATCGGGACTCGACTATTCAGAATACTCTGTTGATCTGGCTAAGGCTTTCCTAAAAGGAAATTATATCACAGCATTTGAATGCCTTACAGTCATTGAGGAATCTGTTTCTGATTTAAGCCGTGAGGAAAAAGAAAATATTCTCAATGTATTTGAAAAAGATCCTCTCCCCTCCTCAAATGAAAAAAACATACTATTACAGGAGTTGTTAACAATCCTGAAGAAATAAGAAATAAGAAATAAGAAATAAGGAAATAAGAGACTGCTGTTATTAATATTTGCCTTCGGTGGAAAAATATTTCATAAACTGAGTTCTTTCAAATATAGCTGGTTTTTCATAATTCTTCCAGTTAAGCTTTCCCCTGAAGTCGTTTATGTTTTTGAAATTATGCTTTGTCATCCAATCTGTTAACTCTTTATTCATTGTCTTCAAAAATGGCATTCCTTTTTGATATAATACGGAACATACCTGTACTGTATCAGCTCCTGCAAGAAGGTATCTTATAACATCTTCTCCACTATGAACTCCTGTTGATGCTGAAATGTCAATATTGATATCCTGAGCACTGGCCATTGCAACCGATCTGAGAACGTACCTTCTTTCATTGGCACTACTGAATATTGCTGCTGGTACTACTTCCATCTTGTTTATATCAATATCAGGTTCATAAAATCTGTTAAACAGCACAGCACCTTTAATTCCTCTGTTATAAAACTGATCAATCATATACAAAATATTGGAGAACCTGAAACCAATCTTTAGAGCAATAGGAATTGTAATTATTTTAGTAAGTTTTTCAATTAATTCAAAATATATCTTTTCAGAATCAGCTGCTGATTGTTTCCTGTCGAGAGGCATAAAGAATACATTTATCTCTATGGCATCAGCTCCGGAGTCTGCAATATTCCTGGCAAAATCAGTCCATCCCTTCGATGAAAAACAGTTGATACTGGGTATTACAGGTATTCCCAGACTTTTTTTAGCACTTCTAATCAGAGCAAGATATTCGTCTACTGATTGTGACTTTGTATAAGAAGCAATATAATCATCAGCTTCCGGAAAGCCTGGTGAAGAAGGCACGGAGCTGATATGGTGAGTTATCTGCTCTTCAAAAAGCGATTTAAGAACTACTGCCCCGGCTCCATTTGATTCGGCTTCTTTAAGGTTCTCTAATGTTGATGTCAACCTGCTGCTGCTAACAATAATTGGACTTTTTAATGTAAGACCCAGGTAATTTGTGGTGAGTTTTTTCATTTAATGTTTCATTAATTTTTGTTCCTTTCGCCAAAGATCAGACTTCCGATTCTGATTATGGTACTTCCTTTTTCAATTGCAATTTTATAATCACCCGACATTCCCATCGAGATATCCTTAAACTGAGGGGTCCCTTTGAAATAGCTGTCTTTTAGAACATTAAAACATTCTTTTAGATATCCGAATTCCTTTTTAAGCTGAATGGTGTCAGAAGTGAAAGTTGCCATACCCATAACACCACAGATATTAACAGATTTCAATTCTGAATAACCTTGTGTTTCAAAAACATCATGCAGTTCATTCATGCTGAAACCGAATTTGGTCTCTTCCTCTGCTATATGAATCTGTAAAAGGCAATCAATAACCCTGTCAATTTTTGAAGCCTCACCATTAATAGATTTTAATAGTTTATAGGAATCAACAGACTGTATCATGTTGATGAATGGAACAACTGATTTCACTTTATTGCTCTGAAGATGGCCGATAAGGTGCCATTCTATATCCTTTGGAAGCTTACCTTTCTTATCTAGTATTTCCTGCACCCTGTTCTCTCCAAAGCATCTCTGACCGGTATTATACGCAATAAGAATATCACTTACAGGTCTTGTCTTCGATACTGCAACAAGTTTAACAGAAGGTGGGATCTGTTCAAGGAGTATTGAAATATTTGCTGCTATATCTACCATCTTTTTTGCCTCTGGGAGGTGTTGAAAAAGTGATTTCTTTTGATTTTTTTCCTTTGTGTTACTTTTTGTAATACTTTGTGATCCTCGTGGTTCAATGTTTTATTTTTTACCACAAAGTACACAAAGGTTTACACTAAGGTACACAAAGGACTTTTTAAACAACCCCTATATTTTTTAAAACTAAAGTATATTCCGTTTAATATAAGCATATTAGCCCCACTTTAGGGATCCCGATAACTATCGGGCGGGGGGCAATTAATCCAGTAGATGAATCACCAACCCACTTCTTAACTTTGGTTCAAACCATGTAGATTTGGGAGGCATTATATTGCCGGAATCAGCTATCGTAATGAGCTGTTTCATTGATACCGGGAATAATGCGAATGCTACCTTCATTTCGCCACTATCAACCCTCTTCTTAAGTTCGGCAAGTCCTCTTATTCCTCCAATAAAATCAATTCTTTTCGACCTGCGAAGATCCTGAATATCAAGAATCGGACTAAGAATGTGTTTGGTCAGAATTGTTACATCAAGTACATCTATTGGGTCATTGTCATTAAAAGTTCCCTCTTTAGCAGTCAGGCTGTACCAGTTCCCATCAATGTACATTGAAAAGTTATGAAGCTTTTTAGGTTTATAAACCCGGTTCCCTTTTTCTTCGATTATAAAGCTTTTTTCAAGCTTCGACTTAAGTTCGCCGGGAGTAAGACCGTTTAAATCTTTAATAGTCCGGTTATAATCAATGATCTTTAGTTGGTTATCAGGAAAATGAACGGCAAGGAAAAAATTGTACTCTTCTGTTCCATTATGTGCCGGATTGGCGTCTCGTTTTTCCTTTCCTACCAGTGCTGCTGCTGCCGTTCTGTGATGTCCATCTGCTACGTATGTAAAAGGAACCTTTTCTTCAAATAATTTCTCAATGCGTTTATTTGTTTCCTGTTTCTTTACAAGCCAGAAATGGTGACCAAACCCATCACTAGCTATAAAATCATATTCCGGTTTCTCAGTAGTTACAATTTTATTTACAATATCATCAATCTCTTTTACAGCAGGATAAGCGAAAAAAACCGGTTCTATATTTGCGTTATTAACCCGAACGTGTATCATACGATCCTGTTCTTTATCGGTACGGGTAAGTTCATGTTTTTTAATAATCCCATTCAGATAATCATCGATTGATGCGCATCCGACTATTCCATATTGTGTTCTCCCTTTCATCGTCTGGGCATAGATATAAAACATGGGTTTTTTGTCTTGTACCAGCCATCCTCGTTTCTGCCAATTAATGAAGTTTTCAACCGATTTATTATAAACCTGAACCGAATGTGTATCAGTGTCTGCCGGTAAATCTATTTCTGATCTTGTAATATGAAGTAAGGAACACTCTTTCCCTTTAGCCATTTTCAAAGCCTCATCCGTGTTCATAACATCATATGGTAAACACGAAAGATCCTTTACCAGAGCACGCGGAGGCCTTAGCCCCCTGAATGGTTTAACTATTGCCATTTCTCTATATTAGAATAAGTATTACTTGTTCAGTTTATATTTCTCAATGCCTTTTCTAAAGTAACTAATAATTTGTCTGGCAGCGGCCACCCCGGCATTTATGTTAGCTTCTTCGGTCTGTGCCCCCATTTTTTTTGCAGTAAAAAGATATCTGCCTTTATATTTTTCTTCGAATACAGCTTTGCAGTCTGGTTCAATATCCGACAGATAACAAAAATCAGTACGCTCTTCAAAGATTTTAAGCAAATCAGCTTCATTGATAACCTCTTTTCTGGCTGTATTTACAATAACAGCGTTTTGGGGCATTTTCTTCATGAGATCATAACTGATCAATTTATTTGTCCGCTCATTATACGGCATGTGAATTGAGATATACTGACACTTTAAATACATCTCATCCAGGGTTATACATTGCTTGGCTCCATTATTCTTCATTACCCGTTCACTTACAAATGGATCGTAAGTATAGGTATCCATACCAAAACCTCTGGCAATATCTGCAACGTATTTCCCAACGTTTCCAAAACCATGTAATCCTAAGGTTTTCATTCTGAGTTCACTTCCTGACGTCTTCCCGCTGAATCCTCCTCTTATCTGATATAGTAACAATTCGAATACCAGTTCGGCAACTGCATTTGAATTTTGCCCTGGAGTATTCATTGCAATAACATTGTGGTCAGTACATGATTTAATATCAATATTATCATATCCTGCTCCTGCCCTGACAACAATTTTTAACTGTTTTGCTGCATCCAGTACTTCAGCTGTAATCAAATCACTTCTAACTATTAAAGCGTCAGCATCGGCCACTGCAGCGAGTAGTTCTGAATTATTTTTATAGTTCTCAAGTAACTCAAGTTTGTAACCAGCTGCCTCCATAACTTCACGAATCTGTCTGATCGCAAGCGGAGCAAATGCTTTTTCTGTTGCAAGAAGGACTTTCATACACTTTATTTATTTGAATTAGACTAAAGGTGTTACTAAAGTCATTATTGAAAATTTAACTTTTGGCCTCAAACTCTTTCATTGCAGCTACCAGTGCTTCGACGCTCTCTTTTGGAAGAGCATTATAAGTAGACGCTCTGAAACCACCTGTAGTTCTGTGACCTTCAATACCTAATATACCTTTTGATTTTGCAAAGTCCGCAAATGGCTTTTCAAGGTCCTTAAAATTTTCTGCCATCACAAAACAGATATTCATTATCGACCTGTCTTCAGGATCTGCTATTGTAGGAACAAATAATTTATTCCTTTCAATCTCGTCGTAGAGGATTTTTGCTTTTTCAACATTCTTTTTGTTCATTGCTTTTACCCCCCCCTGCTGCTTCAGCCATGTCAGGGTCTGTTGTGCTGCAAAAATAGCAAACACCGGTGGTGTATTGAACATTGACTCACCTTTTATATGCACTCTGTAGTCGAGCATGGATGGTATAGGTCTTGTAACTTTACCCAGAACATCCTCTTTTACAATTACAAATGCTACACCCGCTGGTGCAAGATTCTTCTGGGCGCCACCATAAATAATTGAATATTTTGAAATATCGACGGGACGACTGAAGATGTCTGATGACATATCTGCAACCAATGGAATTTTAACATCTATATCTTTTTTGAGTTCCGTTCCATAAATTGTATTGTTGGTTGTTATATGGAAGTAGTCTGCATCAGAAGGTATAGTATAATTCTTTGGTATATAATTAAATAACTTTTCCTTGGATGATGCAACTTCTATCACTTCACCAAATAATTTAGCTTCTTTAAGAGCTTTACCTGCCCACTCACCTGTATTCAGATATGCAGCTTTTTTATTTAACATATTCATGGGAACCATTGCAAACTGCAAGCTTGCCCCGCCACCCATAAATAAAACCTGATAACCGGCTGGTATGTCAAGCAATTCTTTAAAAAGAGCAATAGTGTCGTTAATGCAAGCTACAAATTCCTTGCTGCGATGCGAAATCTCAAGAATCGATAATCCGGTTCCGGCAAAATCTTTTATTCCTTCAATTGTTTTGTCTATTGTGTATTGAGGAAGAATTGAAGGACCTGCATAAAAGTTGTGTTTTTTCATAGAGGACATTTAATATTAGTGACTGATAAATCTGAGTTTTTTATAATACAAAACTATATAAATAACGATATCCATTGTTAAATAAATAACACTTCTCCTGATTTTATTAATAAATGTTTTCAACAAGAACTCCATCTTTCATTACAGGAATCTTATTTGTTGTATCGAATGTAAGACAGTATTCAATACATTCATCCAGTTTTTTATCTCTCAACCGGATTCTTTGTGCACTTTTTTCAATATACCCTGAAAGATCTCTGCTTGCAACGGACCATATATCCATTGCGCCGTTAGTTGAATCACAGATAGTTGAGTATAAATTACTTTCTATAAGTTTTTCTGCTATTGCTCCTGCACAGACAGTATCCTCCAGATTGAACTTATTTTTCCATCCTGCGCAAAACAACAAAACATTCCTGTCCTGTTTAAGAAGGAACCCGGTAATCGCTCCAATATTAAGGAATGACCCGATTAAAGTCCTATAAGATCCTGAGGCAAGATTTATTATACCAGTTCCATTTGTAGTACTGTAAACAATTGTTTTCCCTTCAACTTTGTCTCGTGTGAAATTAAACGGCGAGTTTCCAAAGTCTGCAAAATCCAAGACATAACCATCGCGCTCAGCTGCAACCAGATACCCCTTTGATTTGTACACTTTTGCCTCATTGGCGTCAGCAACAGGGATAATTTTGGCTGCTCCGTTTGCAAAAGCAGTCACAATAGCTGAGGATGCGCGAAGAATATCAATTATCACAACTATTGAATCAACATGATTCTCCGGTTCGTAAAGGGCAGGTGAAAAACAGGTCTCAAGTTTTCTTTTCGTCATAACATTTCTTCCCTTTGAGTTCCTTAATTAAGGGAATTCACAAAGGACACAAAGTAGTTTTAATTTTTTCAGGATTTGTTATAAATTGGCAGACTTACAACTTTCGCTTTAAGATCTTTGTTTCTGATACGGATGAATATCTCAGATCCTGTTGTCCAATAACCTTTATTAAGATATGCCATGCCTATCCCCTGTTTCATCATGGGTGACATGGTGCCTGAAGTAACCTCACCAATCAACTCACCTTTTGCATTAACCACCTCATAATGCTGTCTGGGTATTCCCCTCTCCTCCATCACAAATCCTTTAAGTCTTTTATCGACGCCCTCCTCTTTTTGTTTTAATAAAAGATTTTTATCAATAAAGTCTTTCTCCTTTGTAAATTTTGTTATCCATCCCAATCCGGCTTCAATTGGTGATGTTTCATCGTTTATATCGTTTCCATAAAGACAAAAACCCATCTCAAGTCGTAAAGTATCTCTGGCTCCGAGTCCTATTGCCTTTATGCCAAACTCTTTACCAGCTTCAAAAACAGCATTCCATAATTTCGCTCCATCTTCATTTTTAACATATATCTCGCAACCTCCTGCTCCGGTGTAACCCGTTGTTGAGAATATTACATTGCTGATTCCGGCAAATTCCAAAACCTTGAAAGTGTAATATTCCATATCTTCAACAGGAGTACCGGTTAGTTTCTGCATCGCTTTTAGTGCAAGGGGACCCTGAACTGCAAGTTGGGCATAATCATCAGAAACATTAATTAGGTCCTTCCCTACGGTAAGTCCGAAGTTTGCTGAATTTTTAACACACCAATTCCAGTCTTTTTCGATGTTTGAAGCATTTACAACCAAAAGATATTTTTCCTGATTATATCTATATACCAGAAGGTCGTCAACTATACCTCCTTTACCATTCGGGAAACAGGAGTATTGGATCTTTCCATCAAAAAGAGCAGATACATCGTTTGATGTTACACACTGAAGAAATTTCAGTGCCGACGGACCGGTTACCCAAAATTCACCCATGTGCGAAACGTCGAAAACCCCCACTTTTTCCCGAACGGTCAGGTGTTCATCTGTTATCCCGAAGTATTCAACTGGCATATTATATCCGGCAAAAGGGACCATTTTGGCTCCAGCTTCCTGATGAAATTTAGTAAAAGCAGTATTTTTCATTAATATCTTTATTTATTCTATTATAAGAAAACTCATTTGACAGAAGATTTTTGCAAAGTAAGCAAAGTCCTTCTTCTAAATAGGTGACGATTATCAGAATTCAAGGATTTTAAACTCTACTCTTCTGTTTTTGGTCCGTCCGGATGCGGTGGTATTATCGGCAATGGCCTGAAGGGAGCCAAATCCCTTATATTCCATTCGTGACGGATCAATACCTTTTTTTATAAGATAATCCATAACAGATTTTGCTCTGTTTTCCGAAAGTTTAAAATTTAATGGCTCGCTGCCTGTTTTATCTGTATGGCCTGATATTTCGATTCTCATCTTTGTATTCTCCTGCATAAGGCTTAACAGTTTATCAACTTCCTCGTATGAACCAGGAGTGAGTATTGATTTACCGGTCTCAAACAAGATGTTATTTAAAACTACTTTTTTGCCAACCTTAACCTTAATCAATTCAGTATTAAAGTTATATACATCTTTTGGCCAGTTTTCCGGGACATCGATGCGTTTTACATCTGAAAGAAAGCCGGAGGCACGCAAATCGATCATATATGTTTTTTTTGCAGGAAGTTTTACCCTGTAACTTCCATCTAAATCTGAACTTGCAGTGGTTGCTACAACAAGATTGTTACTTCGGTCTATGATATCAATTTTTGCCATCACCGGGTCACCTGTTTCTGAGTCCTTGACACTCCCTACCAGGAATAATTCCATTTCTTTCAGAGTATCCGGATTGGCAACCGGTGGTACAATAACCTGCACCGGCTCTTTCACCACAAAAATTGTATCCCTGATAATAATTGTATCAGGTTTAAGAGCAGGCGGTGGCGGTGCAGGTGGTTCGGGGGGAATAATTACAGGTAATTGTTCAGGTGGTAATTTTCTTCCTTTATATATGTCTAATCCACCCATACCTCCGCTTCGGTTTGAAACAAAATAGAAAGAGCTGTCATCATCAGGCGCCGGTCTATAAAAAATTTCATCCCAGGGAGTATTTAAAGGGTAGCCGTAATTAACGGCTGCTCCCCATTCTCCTTTCTTGTCTTTAGCGCTATAAAAGATATCAAATCCTCCAATAGTATTATGCCCCTTCGAACTAAACCAAAGAGTATCTCCTTCTTTTGAAAAACTTACAGATTCCTCGTCGTAAAAAGAATTGATAACAGAACCGGCATTTTGAGGTTTTGACCACCTGCGTTTATTAAGTTTCTTAATGAAATAAATATCCTTCCCGCCAAAGCTTTCCTTACCATTATCGCTCACAAAATATATCTCATTGCCTGAAGGATGGATAGCAAAAGATGTTTCAGAACCTTTACTGTTAATGCGGTACGAAACAGGTTCCGGAGTTTTCCATTTACCTTTTCTATTGAGTGAGACTTTTATATCTCCACCATATTCATATCCTGTATAAATGTAAAGTCTGTCGCCGGTTGAAGAAACAAAAAGAGGCGCTTCACTATATTTTGTTGTCAGATTCTTCCCAGCAGTTACAGCAGGCTCCCATACACTATTTAAAAGTTTGGAAACAAAAATGTTCTCGTCAAATTTTGAGTCGGGGTAATGGGAACTCGATCCTGACTGTTCACGTCTTGAAGCAAAGTACATTGTTTTACCATCATTAGTGAGGACTTCGGAGAAATCATCGGCGTCCGAATTTATATTTGCTCCCAGGTTTTTGATGTCCATTCTTAAAGTATCTTTTGTTACAATTAAAGCAGAATTACATTCTTCAATTGACTTCTTTGCAAAAGAGATATTTTCTTTCGACTTCTTTCCCTCAGAATTCAGATACCCATTAAGTTTTTCAATTGCCTCAGAATATCTGCCGGAGTATTTGAGGGCCGTGCCTGTCAGGAGAAGAATATCATCAGTAATATTCTTTTTAACTTCCAGTGCTTTGAGAAGAAATCCTGAAGCTTCTTCCTTTTTATCAGATAAAAGTGCGGATACACCAATTTTATAATTTAACTCAGGATTTGAATTATTATATACAACAGCTTTTAAATATTCATCGAATGCCCTTCCATACCAGATACCTTTGGAAGAATAATAAGCATCCCCGTTTTTGATATGCTTCCACGCTTCTTTAAACCCTGCCTTTCCGCCTTTAAAATCTTTCCTCCGTACGGATATATCAGTCTGAGCTTCCAAACCTATAGAAAGCAATAAAAACATTACAATTAATAAATGGAGATAATATCGCATAAAACCTTTATTTATCACTATAAAAGTAGTACTTATTTCGCTTAAATAAAAACCTGAAGTATAATTTAAGAGGAGCTGCTTTTCTGAGTGATATAATAAAAAATGACTATCGGGAATCAAGAATAAGAAATTATAAATCGCTTAAAAATCAATTTATTTACCCCAGTCCGCCAGCTGGCGGAGAGTAAATTGATTTTTATTCTTGATTCCCAAGAGTCAGATAATAATATTGCTATATTTGTTTCTGATTCATTTTTTGCTGTTTAACTCATATTCTTGCGATAATATTATGGATTACAAATTCATAAACATTGAATACCTGAATACAGTATCAGGCGGAGATCCTGATATTATAAGTGAAATCGTAGTGATGTTTAAGGAACAGTCCATTGAAATCTATAATGAGATGAAATCCCATCTTATGGGAAAGAAATATGATTTACTTGGATCACTTGCACACAAGGCTAAATCGTCTGTATTAATAATGGGGATGAATGATCTTGCTTTAATGCTTAAAACCTTAGAACTTCAGGCAAAAGATGGCAAGGAATCTGAACTTTATGAGTCTTATATAGAAAGGTTTAAAGTTGAGACTGATGCAGCTGTAACAGAGTTGGAAGATTTAGTCAATAACAACCTAAAAAAGAATTGAATGATCAACATTGAAAAAAGAGACAAGGTTGATATTATATCTTTCAGTGTTAGTAACATCAATGCTTTAATTACGGATGAAATAAGAGAAAGGATTACAAAAGTATTTGATATTTCAAATTCAAAAGTAATTATTGATCTGAAAGGTGTTGAATATATTGATAGTTCCGGTTTTGGTTGTTTCCTTACGGTAATGAAAGCTGCCCGTAACAACTACGGTGTTCTAAAATTCGTAAATCCGGAACCACGGGTTGCCGAGCTCATTAAAATACTTCACCTTCATACGGTTTTCCAGATATTCGACAATGTTGATAATTGCCTGAGTTCATTCAAATAATCCTGATACTGACATGAGCAAGATTTTATGGAAGCCCGGCACAATGATCTACCCTCTGCCAGCAGTAATGGTAACCTGCGGTTCTATCCCTGATGAGTATAATATTATAACAATATCCTGGACAGGAACAATTTGCACTGATCCTGCTATGTGTTATATATCGGTCAGACCCGGACGCCATTCCTACAATATAATAAAGAAAAATGGTGAGTTTGTAATAAATCTGACTACTAAAGCTCTCGCTTTTGCAACCGACTGGTGCGGAGTAAAATCCGGTAAGGATTTTAATAAGTTTAATGAAATGAAGCTGACACCTCTTCCCGGATCCAGAGTGAGAGCCCCTCTGATAAAAGAATCTCCTGTGAATATTGAGTGTATAGTAAAAGAGATTAAGGAGTTGGGGTCTCATCATATGTTTATTTCAGAAGTAGTAGCCGTACATGCTGAAGAGGATTATATTGATGAAAAAACAGGCCTGTTTATGCTGAATAATGCAGTTCCAATCTGCTATTCGCATGGAAAATATTATGAAACGGGGCAGCTGATAGGAAAGTTTGGTTTCTCCGTAGAAAAGAAGAAGAAGATATCTTAATTTAAAGGGAAAACATTAATTAGGATTTTTTGTAGCGAATAACTAATTTCATATCTTCAAAGCCGGAATTAAAAAGTGATTTACCATGAGTGAGAAGATCCTGGAAACCCTGATGCAGTTGTTTGCAATTATTGCCAAACCTCAAAGTAACGATAGTGAACGAAGAGGCGTGGTTGAGGCATTTCTGAAGCGGCTGCTAAACCTGGAACTGGTGCAGAAATATCTCTCTATTTATGATAAAGAATACGATGAAGCCAGGAAAAAGCTTGAGAAGAGCAGCGCTGAAAGACGTGAGGGAGCCATAGCAATAAGAATCAGGAAACTTTGTAAAGAAATTAACGAACAGGGCCAACTAGATCAGGAACAAAGGATTGTAGTAGTAATTCAGGTACTTGAATTCTGTAAATCAGGTGGTCAGGATGTAAGTCAGCTTGAATTAGGTTTTATTAATGCACTTGCTGAAGGATTAAATATTACGACCGAGGAATACGATATTATTGAACGCTTTGTTCTTAATCCATTTACAAAGATTCCTGCCACTCCGGACCTTCTCATAATTAATGGTATTAAAGATTTCGATCATAAGAAGGCCAAGCATGTTTTTAAGGACTTACTTAAGGGGAACATCTGGATTCTGTTTGTACCATCTGTTAAAATGTATTTTCTCAGGTTTACCGGATCGGGTGAACTTTCCATGAATGGTCAGTTACTGCATGAGGATAAGATCTATCCTTTCAGTCAGGGCTCATCTGTAAAGGCATATAAGATATCTCCAATTTATTACTGGGATGTAACAATGCAGTTCCTCAAAGAGGAGTTTAAAGCGTCCAGAGTTGTATATGAAGTAAATAATATTGAATATCGGTTTAAGAACGGTAAGGTTGGAATTCATCATATGAGTTTCAAAGAGGAGTCCGGAAGGATGGTAGGTATTATGGGTGCAAGTGGCGCTGGAAAATCAACTCTTCTGAGCGTATTAAATGGCATTAATCCTCCCTGCGATGGTGAAGTTCTGATAAATGGAGCAAGTATTCATAAAGATAAAGAAAAAGTTAAGGGGCTTATAGGTTATGTTTCTCAGGATGATTTGCTTATTGAAGAGCTTACTGTTTTTGAAAACCTTTATTATAATGCTAAACTTTGTTTCGACAATTTAACTGAAGATGAAATTGTTACAAGAGTAGACAGTACATTAAAGAATCTTGGACTTAATGAGATAAGAGATATCCAGGTTGGTAGTCCCCTAAATAAAAAGATCAGCGGAGGGCAGAGAAAGCGGCTTAATATTTCGCTTGAACTTATACGCGAACCGGCAATAATGTTTCTCGATGAACCAACTTCAGGATTGTCTTCACGTGACTCTGAAAATATTCTTGATCTCTTGAAAGAATTGGCTCGAAAGGGAAAATTGCTTTTCATTGTAATCCATCAGCCATCGTCGGAAATATTTAAGATGTTTGATAAGCTCATTATTCTCGATACCGGAGGATACCTTATATATAACGGAAATCCGGTTGAATCTATCGAGTATTTTAAAAAGAAAATTGAACAGGCAAATTATAATGAAAGTGAATGCTATGTTTGCGGTAATGTGAATCCGGAACAGATATTCAATATCGTAGAAACCAAAGTATTTACTGAAAGTGGTCAACCTACAGAAACAAGAAGGATTTCTCCGGCCGACTGGTGCAATCATTATAAACTTGAAAAAAAGGAAGAACAGTATCAGAGTGGCACAACAATTCCGGAAATTAATTTTAAAACTCCAAATAAATTAAAACAATTCTTTGTCTTTACCAAGCGCGATGTAAAGTCTAAAGTTGCCGACACCCAATATCTGCTTATCACCCTTCTGGAAGCACCTATTCTTGCATTTTTTCTTGCGTTCCTTATCAGATATTATGATGAAAGCATCAGAGATGCACATTATACCCTGTATGATAACAGTAACCTGCCTGTATATATATTTATGTCAGTGATTGTTGCTATCTTCATGGGTCTTACCGTCAGTGCTGAAGAAATAATAAAGGATAGAAAAATACTTAAAAGGGAAGCGTTCCTAAACCTCAGCTGGAACAGTTATCTTACTTCCAAAGTATTTGTTCAGTTTGTTATATCTGCAATTCAGGCTTTAACTTTTGTGATTGTCGGAAATGGAATTTCAGGAATCAAGGGAATGATGTTTGAATACTGGCTTGTTCTCTTCTCCTGCTGGGCTGGTGCAAATATGCTTGGCCTGGTTATTTCTGACAGCTTTAAAGCTGTAGTAACCATATATATACTAATACCCTTCCTTGTAATACCCCAGATTATTTTAAGCGGTGTTATGGTCAAGTTCGAAAAACTCAATCCGGATATCTCCTCTCCCGTTGCTATACCTTTTTATGGAGAGTTTATAACTGCCAGATGGGGATATGAGGCGCTCGCTGTAAATCAGTACATTAATAATAAATACGAAAGGCAATTCTATATCTACGATAAGGCTATGAGTAAAGCCAAATTCAAGAAGGATTACTGGAATGTTGAAATAAAAGGAAAGCTCGATAATATACTTAACGATCTTAAAAAGGGCACCAAAAGTGACGATTTTAATGAAAAACTTATTGTAATCAGCAATGAGTTTAAGAAAGAGCTGGCCTTAATTCCTGAATTGAAATTTGAGTATATGGATTCACTTACAGCTGATAAGATCACTCCGGAAATTGTAAATTCTGCTCTTGGTTATGTAGAGTCGCTCAGAAAATACTACATAGCGTATTCAAATAATGCAAAAAACCGGAAAGACTCCATCATAACTAAATTACAGGCGGAAGATGGTGGAAATTTCCTGAAACTAAGAGACGACTATGCAAATGAATCGCTTGAAGAGTTTGTAACCAACAAAAATGAAATAGTAAAAACAGTTGAATATAAAGGGGAAATTCTTCAGAAACTTGAACCAATTTATATGGAGCCTGAGTTCAGATTTATAAGGGCGCATTTTTACTCACCAACAAAGCAGGTCTTTGGCGTTTATGTTGATACTTTAATAGTTAATGTGGTTGTTCTCTGGATAATGACTCTGATTCTGTATCTTGTCCTTTATTTCAGGCTTCTTAAGAAACTACTTGATTCAGGGGAAATTGTGCTGGGGAAAAGGCATAAAGGTTCTTCTGACTAGGCTCGATAGTACACAAAATAAGAGGCTGCCTCAGAGAGACAGCCTCTTATGCTTTTTAAACAACCGATCTGATTAAAAAAGACTTATGAAATGTATTATTCTACAATTTCAATCATTTTAAACGGAACTCTGATTATTGATTCATAATCTTCCCCTGCTTCCAGCATATCCTCGTCATCTTCCTCATAATACCAGTTCACTTCAACTTCATTTTTAGCTTTGTGTATTGCTTCGAGTTTCTTAAATACATCAAGTATACACTTTGATGAACTTGTATTGAAATATTCGAGACGAATATTAACAATAGTTTTTGTCAGAGGCGACTCTTTATAACCTTCCAGCCAGTCAACCAAAGGTTTGTAAAATTCTACCGAGTTTTCAGGAATTGAACGTCCTTTGATTTCAAATATACCTTCTGCGGAGTCAAACTTAACTGTTGGAGTTTTTGGGGTTCCTTCGATAATGATCGGTTCCATATTTGTCAGATTTAAAAGTTTATGTTAATTTTCTTCATTAACTAAAATATCAAGATAGAAAAAAGAGTATTTGTCATTATACTCTTTAATCGTATATTCAAGTTTATTGCCTGTTTTTCTTGCTATATCAACGAGACCAAGTCCTCCTCCACCTTTTGCAGATATTCGCTGGTGATTCAGGATAAATTTATATAATTCCTTAATCTCTTCATGACTCGACCTGTTAATACGCTTAATTTTTTCTTCGAGTTTCTCTATGTTTTCAGAATTCACAAAGTTCCCTGTAATTATTTTATACCCGCCTTCAACCTTTTTCACAACGAGTAAACCAAACTTTTCTGAGGTCTGATCTTCAAAATCTTCAGGTACTTTATCAACATGGTGATACAGATTCTGAAGGCTCTCAACCAGAATGTTATATACTTTCTTTCTAAGTTTGGATTGTTCATTCGCCTCAACCATCTTGTCCTCAACCGTATCAAGAACATTATTGATAACATCCGAATCCACATTACCCTTATAAAAAAGGATAACATAGCCATTCGTCTGGTCTGAAAGATAATTCTCTACATTAAAGCTCATTTAAGCTTTCTTTTAGATATAGTCATGAATTTTTCCGATAACAAATATAATAAAAATATGAAGTTACCAAATTATAACTCATACACTTTCCCGTTTTTTAATAAATACAATTCTTTTTGATAAAAGTATGAAAATATTGTGATGAACTACACATTTATGATGATTTCATCGCTTCTCTGGTTTCCTTGTTCCCTGATACATTTCATATTTCAAAAGAATACATTCCAATGCTCCGTTAAAAAGAGTATGTTTTTCCTTAGGTTTCAATCCGACTTTTTTTAAAGATTCCTTATTGGAAGTAATTAACCATGCTGTATTTCCCTGGAAATTATGTTTCAGGGTTGTTCCTATCATTCCATATAACTGGTCAGTTTCATCAGGCATCAATCTTTGTCCATACGGAGGGTTTAGAAACACAAATCCCTGAGAATCAACAGCTTTAAGATCTTTGAAATCAAATACTTCCAGAGTGACAATATCGCTTAATCCGGCTCCTGCCACATTTGCTTTGGCCTGTTGAATTGCCTCGGCTGAGATATCGCTTGCAAATATTTTAACAGAAGTGGGTATTATCTTATTGTCTGAATCCGCTTTAGTTTTTTCGAATAATTCTTCATCAAAGTCTTTCCATTTTTGAAAGCCGAACGATTTTCGGAACTTCCCGGGCGGGATGTTACAGGCAATCATGCCTGCCTCTATCGGTATTGTTCCGGAACCGCACATCGGATCTGTAAGTGTAACTGAGGCTTTCCATCCCGATAGCAAAAGGATTCCGGCAGCAAGTACCTCATTTAATGGTGCTGTAGCCTGTTCCTTTCTGTATCCGCGTTTGAATAAAGGGACAACCGTTGAGTCGATGGATATTGTTACAAGATCATTGCTTATGTGAAGATTTA
Source organism: Bacteroidales bacterium (assembly GCA_036508535.1). Classification (GTDB taxonomy): domain Bacteria; phylum Bacteroidota; class Bacteroidia; order Bacteroidales; family VadinHA17; genus LD21. The sequence continues at coordinate 28,462 of DATCHE010000144.1, forward strand.
TAAGTATTACCGGATCATTTGTATCAACGGAAGGTCGTCTTCCTGTCTTCTTTCTGAAATAATCTGCAATTGAATCCTTGAGGATCAGCCCGGCATATCCTGTATGTGTAAAATGAGGAGAATTTATAACCGGAACAATAGAGAAAGTATCATCCGGATCCATGTATTTTTCCCATTCAATCTTTGAACCTCCATTATAAAGATCATCTTTTGTCCTGATTCTGAAATCGGCTACAGGCATAAGAATCGACAAGGCTGTCCTTGAACAATAGTTAACACGGTATAATAGATTTAAGTCACCCTCAAACAATACTGCCCGGTTAACTTCCTGAACATTATCTGCACCAAGACTAATAAGCTCATCTGCAAGTACTTTTTCAAGTCCATAAAGGGTTTTCGCAACAAATTTCATATTTAAATTTTTGCCATTCATTATTTGTACCCCAGTAGAGTGTTGTACACTTTTTTATCATTAATCACTTTAAGCGCTTTTTCGAGAGTCTTATCGTTTTCGTTTATAATTTCAAAGTATTCGTTTGATTTCCACATATTTGTGGCCACAAGACCTTTCAGAATTAACAAAATTTCATCCTTCGATATGTTGAACTCTTTGTCGTCGTACTTTACTCCTTCTACTTCTCCTTTGGCAATAAAGGTCTTAATATCTTCAGGATCAAACTGAAATTTATTCTTAAAATCCTCGAATGATTTATAGTCGTTTTTAAGTCTGACCCTGTTTTTATCATAATATTCCAGGGTAAATGTATTAAGAACGTTTTTTGCATATAGCTTTCTGAAATAGACAGTGTTATAAGCGGTATCTACAGGTACAAACACATCGGGCATTATCCCACCACCACCATAAACTATACGCTTATTAACCAATGTTTTATATTTAAGAGAATCAGGAAAATGAGTACTGTCTGCAGTTATGAGCTCGCCATCGTAATATCTCTTATAAAAGCTCTCCATATATTTATCGTATCCTTCTTTGTACGAAGTTTGTATTGACCTGCCGGCAGGTGTATAATAACGTGCTATAGTCAGCCTGATCATAGAGCCGTCGGTAAGATAAAATCCATTCTGAACCAGTCCTTTTCCGAATGTTCGTCTGCCTATAACTACTCCGCGATCCCAATCCTGCATAGCTCCTGTGAAAATCTCACTTGCCGATGCTGATCCTTCATCAGTAAGAACTACAACTCTTGCTGACGATAAGCTTCCTTTGCCTGATGATTTATAATCCTGGCGTGGCGTTTTCCTTCCCTGCAGGTAAACGAGTAGCTTCTGATCCGGGAAAAATTTTTCTGCCAAAGCAGTTGCTGCAAGCATATATCCGCCGCCATTCCCTCTCAGGTCGATAATAATATTTTTCATATTACTTTTTTTCAGGCTGTCTACAGCATCAGAAAATTCTTTATCAGTTGTTGCAGCAAACTTATTCAGTTTTATATAACCAGTCTCTTTATCAAGCATATATGAGGCATCAAGACTGTAAATCGGAATCTTATCGCGTACAATAGTAAAATCGAGAATATCCTTTTCACCATTTCTGAATATTGTTATATTTACTTTCGTTCCCTTTGGACCCATCAATCTGGTTCTTACTCCTGCAGTTGTCATTTTAATACCTGTCACTTTCTCCTGGTTAATAGTCAGAATCCTGTCACCTGACCTTATACCAATTTTCTCGGATGGTCCGCCCGGAATAGTTTCAATTATTATAATGGAATCGCGCAGAAGGTTAAACTGAACCCCGATGCCGTCAAAATTACCATTCAGTGGCTCATTCATATCTTTTACATCCTTTGCGGAGATATATGTTGAGTGCGGGTCGAGATTTTTCAAGATTTCAATAATAGCTTTTTCAGTAAGCATATCCATATCTGCCGAATCAACATAAAATTGATCTATCAGACCAAAAGTTCTGCCTATTTTAATGGTACCATCATTAAAAAACTGCGCATTTGCTGAAAGGGTAATCAGGAATAATGCTGCTGCAAGGACTATCTTACCGGAAATTTTTCTTTTCATCATTTTGTATTTTAAACTTATATCATTTTAACAACTTATATCACTTAATGTTCTCACTGTTTATGAGACGCAAAATATTGCGTCGCTACGTTTGCCGATTAGGGAGACGCGAAGCATCGCGTCTCTACCGTATTGAGACGCAAAATTTTGCGTCTCTACTCCCACTCGATTGTTGACGGTGGTTTAGAACTGATATCATATACAACTCTGTTTATGCCTTTAACCTTGTTTATTATTTCATTCGATATAGCTCCCAGAAATTCATAAGGAAGATGACTCCAGTCAGCTGTCATGCCATCAGTTGATACAACGGCTCTCAGTACTACAGCATTTTCATAAGTCCGTTCATCACCCATAACTCCTACCGATTGCACAGGGAGCAATATTACGCCTGCCTGCCATACGGAATCGTACAAATTTTGTTTTTTCAGACCTTCAATGAAAATATCATCAGCCTCCTTCAATATTTCAAGTTTTTCTTTTGTCATTTTCCCGAGTATACGAATTGCTAATCCCGGACCAGGGAAAGGGTGCCGTTTTAGAATGAAATCAGGAAGACCCAGCGACTGCCCTACTCTGCGCACCTCATCTTTAAAAAGCAGACGAAGAGGTTCAACCACTTTCAGATGCATTTTCTCAGGAAGACCTCCAACATTATGATGTGACTTAATTGTTGCTGAAGGGCCATTAACTGATACAGATTCAATAACATCGGGGTAAATTGTTCCCTGCGCAAGCCATTTTACATCTTTTACTTTTCTGGCTTCAATATCGAAAACCTCTATAAAAACACGACCTATAATCTTTCTCTTGGTTTCCGGATCACTTACACCTTCAAGCTGATCGAGGAAATTGGCAGATGCATCTACTCCTGTAACATTAAGTCCAAGACCAAGATACGATTCAAGTACTTTGCTAAACTCATTCTTTCTAAGCAATCCGTTATCTACAAAAATACATGTAAGATTCTTACCTATTGCCTTGTGCAGAAGGAATGCGGCGACGGATGAGTCAACGCCACCTGAGAGACCTAAAATAACTTTATCATCACCTAATTGCTTTTTCAAGCCGTCTATTGTTGATCCGGCAAATGAATCGGGAGTCCAGTTCTGTGCACATTTGCATATACCAACAACAAAATTTTTAAGAATCTGAGATCCGTCAGTTGTATGATACACTTCCGGATGGAACTGAATTCCCCAGGTATTTTCCCCTTTTATATGATATGCGCCTGCATTAACATCCAGAGTTGAACCCGTTATTTCATAGCCATCAGGAATTCTTGTTATAGTATCTGCGTGTGACATCCAGACCTGAGTGCCTGATTCTATCTTTGCAAAAAGCGGATCCTCACTGTTAACGGAAATAAGCTTAGCCCTGCCATATTCCCGGTTATTGGAAGGCAATACCTCTCCTCCGAAATTATGAACTAGATGCTGGGCTCCATAGCAGACTCCGAGTAATGGGATCAAGCCTTTAATTTTCGAAAGATCAGGTGAGGGGGCGTTTTTGTCACGAACTGATGCCGGACTCCCCGATAATATTACACCTTTAACACTTTCATCAGGAACAGGAAAATGGTTAAAAGGATGTATTTCACAATAAACATTAAGTTCTCTTATCCTCCTGGCTATCAACTGAGTATACTGAGAACCGAAATCGAGTATTAAAATTTTTTCCTGCAAGACTGTATCACTTAATTTTTTATGGTCTCAAAGATAGATATTCTTTCTTATAGATTTTTAATATTTCCAACCTCATAACTCTCACCATCAATAGCAGGGAGCGTATTTGGGAATAACGATCTTGCCTCCTCAACAAGGCTTGAGATACTCCTGTATCGGGAAGAGAAATGTCCAATAAGAAGGCACCCCGCCTTAGCATTCAATGCAGTTTTAGCAGCATCGAGAGTTGTTGAATGGCCGGTAACAGCAGCAAGTTCAGCTTTGTTTTTATCGAAAGTAGTCTCATGGTAAAGGAGGCTTACTCCGCTTACATACGAAGCCAGGCGTTCGAAGTACATTGTATCGCTGCAATAGGCATAAGATAATGGTTCTCTGGGGGGAAGTGTAATATCTTCATTTTTTATTACAATACCATCTGAAGTAATAAAGTCTTCACCTTTCTTTATTGCTGCTATTCTTACAGGAGGAATTTTATATTTTGCAATACATTCTTTAATAATATTTCGCTCCAAAAATTTTTCCCTGAAGAGAAAACCGTAGGCCGGAACCCTGTGATTAAGTGGAAATGAAGTAACTGTCAGATATTTATCGTCAAGAATCTTAATTGGATCCTTTGAGGTAAGAGGAATAAAAACAATTTCAAAACGAAGATGAATATCGAAATCCTTCAAATGAGAATGAATAATATTACCGAGACTTTCGGGGGCATAAAGATGAAGAGGGTTCTCTCTGCCCATAAGGCTGAACGTCGACAACAAACCATAAAGCCCAAAGACGTGATCGCCATGAAGATGGCTAATGAAGATATGATTTATCCTTCTGAACCTTATTCTGTTTTTTCTGAGTTGCAACTGCGTTCCCTCTCCACAGTCTATTAAAAATAACCGCTCATGTACCTGAAGCACATGAGCGGAGGGAAATCTTTCTGATGTCGGCAATGCAGAACTTGTACCCAGTACGGTCAGTTTCATCACGCTCTGCAAAGCGATTTTTTTAAGAAATCATTTTTTCAGCATCTTCAACTGTTCCTGTTATTGTGAGGACGGTGTCGAGCTGAGAAATCGTGATAAGACGTTCAACTGCTTCATTAAGTCCACACAGAACGAATGTACCACCGGCATTTTTACATAATCTGTTGGCTACCAGGATAGCACTCAGACCAGAAGAGTCGCAGTACAGACATTTAACAAGGTCAAGAATAATATTCTTTTCACCCTTGCCTGAGACAAGCACAAGTTCCGACTTAAGAGCGGGTGCAATATGCGTGTCAAGTTTTTCTGACTGAATCTGAATAACTGTGCTGTTATTCCGGCTTTCAATATTGAAATCCATAGTTCTTAATTTTTGATAGCCTAAATTTAAGCAATATTTCTATTTCTTAGATGCTTTATTCTCTTTTTCTTCCATTTCTTCTTTCAAAGCAGCAAGCTGAGAGATATCACCAAGAGTTGTTTTTTCAGAACTTGACTTCGGTTTCCTTGTTGTTTTCTTAGTGGAAGAAGGCTCTGATTTTGTTACTTTAACCTCGGCTGCTTTCTTTTCATCTTCAAAAACTCTGCTATGAGAAACTATGATTTTCTTTGCTGACTTATTAAATTCGATTACTTTGAATAATAATTTTTCGTCAACTTTTGCAATCATTCCGTCTTCTTTAATAAGATTTTTTGGAGTTACAAATCCCTCAACACCATAAGGAAGAGCAATTACAGCGCCTTTGTCGAATACTTCAACTACTGTACCTTCATGAACGGAGTCAAGTACGAATAAATTCTCAAATACATCCCATGGATTCTCTTCAAGCTGTTTGTGACCAAGACTGAGACGTCTGTTTTCTTTATCAATTTCAAGAACAACTACCTCAATCTCTGAATCTATAGCTGTGAATTCAGCAGGATGTTTAATCTTCTTGGTCCATGAAAGATCAGAAATATGAATAAGTCCGTCTACCCCCTCTTCAATCTCAACAAAAACCCCAAAGTTGGTAAAGTTTCTCACCTTAGCTGTGTGCTTTGATCCAACAGTATATTTCTCATCAATCTTCTGCCATGGATCAGATTTCAGTTGTTTGATACCCAGCGACATCTTTCTTTCGGTCCTGTCGAGAGTAAGAATAACAGCGTCAATTTCGTCGCCTACTTTCAGGAATTCCTGAGCGCTTCGAAGATGCTGCGACCACGACATTTCAGATACGTGTATAAGACCCTCTACCCCTGGTGCAATTTCAACAAATGCACCGTAGTCAGCCATTACAACTACTTTTCCTTTTACTTTATCGCCGATATTCATGTTTGGATCAACCGAATCCCATGGATGTGAAGTAAGCTGTTTCAGACCAAGAGCAATTCTCTTTTTGTCATCATCAAAATCGAGAATAACCACATTGAGTTTCTGATCGAGTTTTACAATCTCTTCCGGGTGATTTACTCTACCCCATGAAAGATCGGTGATGTGAATAAGACCATCAACTCCACCAAGATCTATGAACACACCATACGATGTAATATTCTTAACGGTTCCTTCAAGAACCTGTCCTTTTTCAAGTTTAGCAATAATCTCTTTTTTCTGTTGCTCAAGTTCAGCTTCAATAAGAGCTTTATGTGACACAACAACGTTCTTAAATTCCTGGTTGATCTTAACAACCTTGAATTCCATTGTTTTTCCCACGAAAACATCATAGTCGCGAATAGGTTTCACATCGATCTGCGATCCCGGAAGGAATGCTTCGATACCGAAAACATCCACAATCATTCCGCCTTTTGTACGGCACTTGATGTAACCGGTAATGATCTCGTCTTTTTCAAGCGATGCATTAACCCGATCCCATGAATTAATTGCGCGGGCTTTTTTATGCGAAAGAAGAAGTTGTCCTTTCTTATCTTCCTGGCTTTCTACATAAACTTCAACTTTATCGCCAACCTTCAGATTAGGGTTATACCTGAATTCGTTTAAGCTGACAACACCTTCCGATTTGTAGCCGATATTTATTACTACTTCACGCAATGTCATCTGAATAACAGTTCCAATGACAACTTCATCAACTGCTACCGTTGACAGTGTCTCATCATAAAGAGATTCATACTCTTTATACTTTGGGGAACTACGTAACTCTTCAGTTTCAAAACTTTCCCAGTCAAAATCTTCAGCCGATGCAACACTTTTGGTCTCAGATTTTGCTTTAATTTCGTGTACCGGTTCAGGTTCGGTAACTGCGTGAGCTTTCTTTGGTTTTTTTTCCTTTATTACATCTGATTCTGCTGCAATAACATCAACTGCTTCAGGTGTAACAATTTCTTCCATCTTTACTTCTTCTGTCGGTACTGCTTCAGTCTCAACTTCTTTATTTTCATTGGACTCAATAGCCATTGAATTATCTGCAGATACTTCAGGGGCTTCACTTTTTTCCACAACCTCACTTTTGGTTGTTTTTTTCTTGCTTTCAGTCATGATTTTAATTTAAAAGAACTAATAATTAATAAGTTAGACATTATCTTGATAAAAAATTGGTTGCAAAGATATGACTTTTTTTAAATCCGACATAATATATGGTGTAATTTAACAGGGCACAAAGGTGAAAAGGCGCAACCTTAACCTCAACCTTTACCCCAACCCATATTTTCAAATTTGACTTGTTATGTTATCTTTGTACTTGTGAAGTAAAAATGATTAAAATCTATTACTATATATGAAAATTATTGTTGTAGGTTCAGGTTATGTAGGATTAGTTACAGGTGCCTGTTTTGCTGAAAGTGGCGTAAATGTAGTCTGTGTCGATGTTGACGCAGAAAAAATTCAAAATCTGAAAAATGGGATTATACCCATCTATGAACCCGGACTTGAAGATATTGTAAAAAGGAATGTTGAAAAGAAGAGACTTTTCTTTACTACAGATTTAAAAGAAGGAATTGTGGGTGCAGAGGTGATTTTTATTGCAGTAGGCACACCACCAGGGGAAGACGGTTCTGCAGATCTTAAACACGTTTTGGGTGTAGCAAAAGAGATAGGACAGGTTTTTACTAATCATATTGTAGTTGTAACTAAAAGTACCGTACCTGTCGGAACATCTGAAAAGATACGTAAAGCAATTGTAAATGAGCTTGATAAACGAAAAACTACCCTGGCGTTCGATATGGCTTCCAACCCCGAGTTTCTGAAAGAGGGAGCTGCCGTTGAAGATTTTCTGAAACCTGAAAGAATCGTAATCGGTATTGATAATGAAAAAACAGCTGAGATAATGAAAAGGCTGTATATGCCTTTCGTACTGAATAATCATCCCATTCTGTTCATGGATATAGCTTCAGCAGAGATAACCAAATATGCTGCAAATGCGATGCTGGCAACAAGAATTAGTTTTATTAATGAAATAGCAAACCTCTGTGATATTCTCGGAGCCGATATAAACCATGTAAGAAAAGGAATAGGCAGTGATTCCAGAATCGGAAGTAAATTCATCTATCCCGGAACCGGCTATGGTGGATCATGTTTCCCGAAAGATGTAAAAGCCATAATTAAAACTGCCCACGATAACGGATACGAGCTTAATGTAGTTCAGGCAGTTGAAAAAGCAAATGAATACCAGAAGAACATTCTCTTCAATAAAATGTCTCTCTTTTTTAACAATAAGCTTAAGAACAAAGTAATCGGCATCTGGGGGTTATCATTCAAGCCAAAAACTGACGATATAAGAGACGCATCTTCGCTTGTACTTATTGAGAAACTTTTGAAGGCCGGGGCCAAAATTAAGGCCTACGACCCGGCAGCGATGAATGAGACTAAAAAACATCTAGGAAATATAATTGAATATTGTTCCGATCCTTACGAGGCAGTAATTGGTGTCGATGCAATGGCTCTCATGACAGAATGGTCGGAGTTTCACCTTCCCGATTTTAAAAAAATGGCAGACGTTATGAAGGGCAGGGTTATTTTCGATGGACGGAATATTTATGATCCTGCCGAAATTAAAAAACAGGGATTTGTTTATTTCGGTATCGGCAGACGATAATAAAATTACAATATTAACGTAGAGACGCGATGCATCGCGTCTCTGCATTTACGACGCAAAATTTTGCGTTACATTAATAATATAGATTATGAAAGGAATAATTCTTGCAGGCGGTTCAGGGACAAGACTTTACCCGATAACAAGCACAATATCAAAACAGATGTTACCGGTTTATGACAAGCCGATGATATATTATCCTCTATCGGTGCTTATGCTGGCCGGAATTCGTGAGATACTCATAATTTCTACCCCCCGCGACCTGCCCGGATTCCGCGATCTTCTGGGAGATGGCAAATCGCTCGGAATGACTTTCAGTTATGTAGAACAGCCATCTCCTGATGGTCTGGCACAAGCATTCATCCTTGGAGAACAGTTTATTGGAAACGATTCCGTTTGTATGATTCTTGGCGATAATATATTTTATGGACACGGATTTGGAGAGGCTCTTGTAAAAACTGCTCAGTTAAATAAAGGGGCTTGTGTTTTTGGATATTATGTTACTGATCCGGAGCGTTATGGTGTTGTTGAATTTGACAAAGATAAAAAGGTTATTAGTATCGAGGAGAAACCTGCTAAACCAAAATCTAACTATGCAGTTACAGGGCTCTATTTCTATGATAATTCAGTAGTGAAAAAAGCAAAAGCCCTCAAACCTTCTCCAAGAGGTGAGCTTGAAATAACTGATCTTAACAGGGTTTATCTGGAAGAAGGATCGCTTGAAATAAAACTTATGGGCAGAGGAATGGCATGGCTCGATACCGGTACTTATGAGAGTTTATTGCAGGCAGCTAACTTTATTGCCACACTTGAGCAGAGACAAGGATTAAAAGCCTCATGCATTGAAGAGATAGCTTTTAAAAGAGGATTTATTAATAAAAAACAACTGTTGGAATTGGCAGCACCTATAAAAAACAGTCAGTATGGGAAGTACCTTTTAAGAATTGCCGAGGAAGAGTTTAATTTGTTTGAGGAAATTAAATAATAAGATATTAGGAATGAAGATTTTTGAAACCGGATTTGAAGGCCTGGTGGTTATTAAACCAACAGTCTATACTGATAGCAGAGGCTACTTTTTTGAAAACTTTAATCAGTCTGTCTTTCAGAGTGCAGGCATTGTGTTTACTCCGGTTCAGGATAATGAATCAAAATCTTCGAAAGGAGTAATAAGAGGCCTCCATTACCAGTTAAAACCCAACGCTCAGTCAAAGCTCATAAGAGTTATTGAAGGTAAAATTTTTGATGTGGCACTCGACATACGCAAGGACTCCAGAACATTCGGACAATGGTTTGGAGTTGAGCTTGACGGAGAAACAAAAGACCAGGTTTTAATACCAAAGGGTTTTGCACATGGATTTTCAGTTCTCAGCGATATAGCAATTATTCAGTACAAATGTGATAATTTCTATGCTCCTCAAAGTGAGAGGGGCATCTCGGTTAATGATCCCGATCTGGATATAAACTGGAAACTTGGGTCGACAACTCCGATAATCAGTGATAAAGATTTGAAACATCCGAATCTCAAGGATGTGGAAAACAATTTCTAAATGAAGAAGAAATTATGTAAAGAAGAGTTAGTTATTATTATTGAAACCCCCTTCCCTGGGGGCTGTTGAAAAAGTCCTTCTCGGGGTTCTTACCCCTAAATCCCCCAAGGGGGACTTATTGATTTATAGAAAGTTAGAAAGCCCCCCATGGGGGGGTTGGGGGTAAAAAATAGCTTTTTCAACACCCCAGCTAGAGCCTTTTCCTGGGGGAAGGAAAACAAGCAATAGAATGATATTCAATACTTAAAGAATCATATAAAGTAAGAAAATTGTAATGGCAATAATCTTAATAACAGGGGCAAACGGGCAGCTTGGGAACGAGTTGAAAGTTGTTTCAAAGAACTTTTACGGATACGATTTCATTTTTACCGACATCGACACTCTGAATCTGGCCAACGCAGAAGAAACTTCTGAATTTATTAAAAAAAACAGGCCCGACTGGATTATTAACTGCGCTGCTTATAATCTCGTTGATAAGGCTGAGAGCGAACCCGATGTTGCGATGCTTGTTAACGGAACAGCTGTTAATAATATAACAGAGGTGATAAGAGGATCTGAATGCAAGTTTATCCATATCTCATCCGATTATGTATACGATGGACTTTCAAACGTTCCCTGTAATGAGAATATGTCGGCAAATCCTTTATCAGCCTATGGCAGATCAAAACTTGCCGGTGAAAAGTATGCTTTGCTTCATCAGGGATCAATGATCATAAGAACATCATGGCTCTATTCATCATTTGGAAATAATTTCGTGAAAACAATTCTCAAACATGGTGCTGAAAAGGAGTCGCTGAGAGTTGTGTTTGACCAGACAGGTACTCCAACTTATGCCAACGATCTGGCCGGAGCTATTCTGAGTATTGTCTCAGGAGTTATCAGAAATCAGATCGCCCTTAACGCCGGTATCTACAATTATTCAGATGAAGGTGTTTGCTCGTGGTACGATTTTGCTGTTGAAATTGTCAGGGAAGCTGGTCTTACCTGCCAGATAAATCCTGTTCTGACCAAGGACTATATGTCAGCAGCTCAGCGGCCGGTATACTCAGTAATGGATAAAAGTAAAATTAAAGATAATTACAATCTGACTATCCCGCACTGGAGCGAAAGTCTAAAAAAATGTATGAAACTTTTGAAATAATTTAAAGGTATGTTATCAATTGATCAAATCAAAAAAAAGGCCCAAAGCTGGTTGGGCAGTGAATTCAATGATGAGACCCGTAAAGAGGTTAAGGAAATGCTGGCAAATGATGAAAAAAAACTTATTGACGCATTTTATCAGGATCTCGAATTTGGTACCGGTGGATTAAGAGGAATTATGGGTGCTGGTACAAACAGGATGAATATTTACACTCTGGGAATGGCAACACAGGGTTTGTCGAACTATATTATTAAACAATGCGGGAGTAAAGGAATCCGGGTAGCCATTGCTTATGACTGTCGAAACAACAGTCGCTATTTTGCTGAAACAACTGCAAATATCTTCTCAGCAAACGGATTTGAAGTGTTTCTATTTGAGTCACTACGTCCAACACCAGAGCTCTCCTTCGCGATCCGCCATTACAAATGTCAGAGTGGAGTTGTAATAACAGCCTCGCATAATCCTCCTGAATACAACGGGTATAAAGCCTATTGGAATGATGGAGGACAGGTTGTAGCACCTCATGATGAAGCGATTATTAATGAAGTTCGCAAGATTACTTCAATAAGCAATATTAAGTTCGACGGAAGAAAAGAGAGTATTAAAATTCTTGGTAAGGAAACCGACGACCTTTTCCTGAAAGAAGTTCTCAAAATGAGCCTTAATCCTGAAATAATTAAGAAATTCAGTGACATTGGGATTGTTTATACTCCTATTCATGGTACAGGTATAAAAATGGTTCCTCCGGCTCTGAAGATGTTTGGATTCAATAACATCATAAGCGTTCCCGAGCAGGATATTATTGATGGTAATTTCCCAACAGTAAAATCTCCGAATCCCGAAGAACCGGATGCGCTTAAGATGGCTATTAGCAAGGCAATTGAAACAGGTGCTGAACTGGTAATGGCCACTGATCCTGACGCGGACAGACTTGGGATTTCTGTAAAAGACCATACCGGGAAATTCATTCTTTTAAATGGCAATCAGACAGGTGTATTGCTAATTTGGTATATACTTTCTCAGTTTAAAGAAAGGAACCGTTACAAAGGCAATGAATATATTATAAAGACTATTGTTACAACAAATCTGATTGAAAAAATTGCAGAAGCATATAAAGTTGAGTGCTTTGATGTGCTAACCGGATTCAAATTTTTTGCCGAGCTGATAAGAAAGAATGAAGGTACCAGAAAGTATATAGGAGGAGGAGAAGAGAGCTATGGGTTTCTACCCGGCGACTATGTGAGGGATAAAGATGCTGTTGCTTCCTGTGCTCTGGTTGCAGAAGCTGCTGCATGGGCTAAGAGCAATGGAAAAACACTTTTTGATCTTCTGCTCGATATATATGTTGAATATGGTTTTTATATGGAGAAGCTTATAAATATTGTCAGGAAAGGGAAAGAGGGTGCAGGTGAGATAAAAGCAATGATGACGGAATACAGAAACAACCCGCCGGAAAAGATCAACAACAGCAGAGTAATAAAAATCAACGACTTCGAATTACAGATTTCACACGATCTTCAGTCTGGTTCAAAAACACCACTCGATCTGATTAAATCAGATGTTCTTCAATTTTTCCTCGAAGATGGATCAAAAATTTCTGTAAGACCATCGGGAACTGAACCTAAAATTAAATTCTATTTCAGCGTGAATACCAAGTTGGTTTCTGCAGATAAATTTGAAGAAAATGAAAAAATTCTCGATAAAAGGATCCGTGATATTATTAAAGATATGAAATTATTATAGATCTTCTTAACCACGGAGTTATATGGAGTTAAACACGGAGTTACACAGAGTTAAGCACGGAGTTACACAGAGTTACACAGAGTTACACAGAGTAAGAGAATTTAGTTCTTCATGGTGTTACTCCGTGAAAACCCAGTGTAACTCCGTGGTAAATTCTTTTTCGAAATCCTCATAATTATGAAATCGTACAGAAAAGAACTTTGGTTTGAGATTTCAACCCGCCGGGCATTCTTAAATATTACTCCGCAGGTTGAAAAATGTATTTTTGAAAGTGGTATAAAGGAAGGCCTTTGTCTCGTAAATTCTATGCATATCTCATCGAGTATATTTATAAATGACGATGAGTCAGGACTTCATCACGATTTTGATATATGGCTGGAAAAACTCGCACCCGAAAAGCCATATTCACAATATCAGCACAATGGTTACGAAGATAATGCCGATGCTCATCTTAAAAGAACTATTATGGGAAGAGAAGTTGTTGTGGCTATCACCAACGGGCGACTCGATTTCGGTCCCTGGGAACAGATCTTTTATGGGGAGTTTGACGGAAAACGGAATAAACGAGTATTGGTCAAAATTATCGGGGATTAAAGAAATCATCTGCAAAATTTACCAGGTACACTTTATCCGTAGCTCGTGTTAATGCAGTATAGAACCATCGCAGATAATCCATGGTGATTTCGTTCCTGTTAAACATCCCCTGATCGATAAACACCCTCTCCCACTGTCCGCCCTGTGCCTTATGACATGTGACAGCATAGGCAAACTTGATTTGAAGCGCATTGAAGTAAGGATCTTTTTTCACAGCATCAAATTGGTTCTTTCTGGATTTAAGATGAAGATAATCAGCAAGTATGTTCTGATACAACTCCTTGTTTTTATCCGATGGCAAGGCAGGAGTGTCGAGATGTAAAACATCCAGCATAACCTTTGCATCTACTTCAAGATTATAATCGGGAAATTTCAGAACCATATCCGCAAAATGGAATCCGTATTTCTCCTCATATCTTTTAATTTTTCTAACCTCTGCTATATCTCCATTAGCAATAAACCCGGCTCCATCCTCCCCTTCTTCTATAAGAGAATAGTTATTTTTGACAACCATTACCATATCGCCGGTGCTTATCTCCTCTTCCCTGAAGAATATCTGGTTCCTGATACCCTGGTTATAACGGTTGGCCTGCTTATTGGAATTTACCACAATAATCGTCCCTTCCATCCCGCATGTTCCGTATGCAACGGAAATCTCATCAATAAGTTCATCGCCTGTTATTCTGATTGTATCCTTAAAGTTAATGCAATCTATTGACGGGTGAACCAGATCATTTTCAGCAACCTGTAACCGCAGACGGGTAGCATTCATCAGTACTCCGGAAGTCTCACTCTGCCGGACTACCCTTTTCAGCTCGCAGGAGATAAGTCCGAATCCATATCGTCCAAGAGCCTCAGCATCCAGCGCCGGACTGACAGTTGACCCGACAGGCGGAAGCTGAGCAGTATCCCCTACGATAATAAGTTTGCACTCTGTTCCTGAATATACGTACTCAATCAGATCGTCAAGCAATCTGCCGCTTCCGAATAAAGATGAATCACCTGAACTGTTTGATACCATTGAGGCTTCGTCGACTATAAAAAAAGTATCCTTGTGCAGATTCCTGTCAAGTGAAAAATTGCCCACTCCGTCCTTTGAAGATTTCTGTCTGTAAATCTTTTTATGAATAGTAAATGCCTGTCGTCCGGAATAAGAAGAAAGCACTTTTGCAGCTCTTCCTGTCGGAGCCAGCAAGACAGACTTCATCCTCAGGAGATCCAGGGTTTTAACTATTGAACTGATAACACTTGTCTTACCCGTACCGGCATATCCGGTCATCAGAAAAATTACATCATTATTATTATCGCAGATGTATCCGGCAATTTTCTTTAGTGCATCAGACTGATCGTCAGTGGGAATATTTCCCAGGTTTTTACACAACTGATTATATATAATAGTATCGCGCATCGCTATTTGCAGGCAACTTAAATTGCTGCATGGATTTTTTTTATAATTTTGTTTGTAAACTTAAACAATCTTCTTGTTAATAAAAACCGTCCTACTCTGAAAGCACCGAACATTGAACTCTTTGACGAGACGCTCGATATAAACTCTACTGAGAACTATGAGTTATCTATTCAGGTAAGTCCTGAAGGGTTGGCATTTTGTCTCCTCGATACAATCCGGAACAAATACGTTCTGATACGGTCTTTTGAACCGGAGGAGAATAAATTATTTAATTCTGAAAAGTTAGATGAGCTTATAAGCAAGGATGATTTTCTGACAAAACGCTACAAGAAGGTCAATGTCGTTATGCCTTCCAAAAAATTTACGCTTGTTCCGGCGCCACTTTTTGATCCGGGAAAGAAAGATGAATACTTTACTTTCAATCATCTGAAAAATGAGGATGATATTATACTTACAAATAAAGTTACCGATCCGGAAGCTTTTATTGTCTACTCTGCATCGAAATCTATCAGTACTCTTATAAATAAATATTATCCAGGAGTGCACCCGTATCATCACATTAAACCACTATTTCATCATATTTCACATAACAGGAAAAGCGTAAGCGGAAATTATATTCATATTCATATTGAAAAGGAATTCTTCAACCTTATAGTCTTTAGTGATAGTCAGCTGTCATTTTGTAACACATTCAATTACAGGAACATATCTGATATTCTCTATTTCGTAATGAATGTATTTAAAAATCTCGGTATCAAACAGGAAGAGACCATACATTTCAGTGGTAAAACAGAAAAATATGATGATCTCTCTTCTAACTTTTCGATCTATATCAGGAATATAAAATTTTCCGAACCATTTGGAAATTTCACTTTTAGTTATGTATTTAATGATATGGATCTTCACCGGTTTCTCAACCTTTTCAATGTAATAAATTGCGAATCATAGGCGGTAAATTTAAAGGACGGAGGATAGTTCCTCCATCTAATTTCAAAGCCAGGCCAACCACCGACTTTGCACGTGAGGGATTGTTCAATATCCTGAATAACAGAGTTGATTTTGAGACAGCAGATGTACTCGATCTCTTCTCAGGCACAGGAAGCATGTCTTATGAGTTTGCATCGAGGGGAGCAGCGTCGGTGCATCTGGTAGAATCTGATCAGAGGCATATTACCGGAATCCAAAATATTATCAGGGATCTGAAACTTGAAAATATCAGAGCAATCCGTGTAGATGTCAGAGCCTATCTTAAGACCTGCAAGGTTAAGTATGACATAGTTTTCGCTGATCCGCCCTATGATTTGAAGTGGTTAAAAGAAATACCGGATCTTGTTACACAATCCGGCATATTAAAGGAGGATGGTTTCTTTATCCTTGAGCATCCGAAGGCCATAAATTTCAATAGTCATAAATTATTTTTTGAGCATCGGAATTACGGAGGAGTAAATTTCAGTTTTTTTAAAGCGTTACCTGCTGGGCAATAACATTTTATGTAATTGTTGCTATTTTGGGATGCGAGAAATAAACCGATAATATTTTCAACAAATATTTTGTGGAGTTAAAAATTAGCTTAATTTTGCAACTCGTTTTACAATTGGTGCGGTAGTTCAGTTGGTTAGAATAACGGCCTGTCACGCCGTGGGTCGCGGGTTCGAGTCCCGTCCGCACCGCAAGAAAAACAATAAAAGCCACGTGAAAGTGTGGCTTTTATGTTTTAATCAAGACGCTAAGCAG
>DATCHE010000145.1:0-6898 GCA_036508535.1 Bacteroidales bacterium
ACAAAATCAAATTCAATAGACATTATGTTTTAAATCTACTTTTAGGTAGTAAACGGTTTAATGCTACAGTTTTTTAAATCAAATGTGTAATCCTATCCCAATTGTGAGATCAGGTTGAATTTTAAGACACGCTCTAAGGAATGGTTAAGAAATAACTCCAAGTTTTCACTTTGGGAATGACTCTATAATTCCATTTCCCCAAATAAACATCAAAGACAATATCGGTAACAGAAATACTTGAAATTATAGTTTCATCATTCCTAAGCAAATGAACTTATTTAAAAATTTAGTTAACAATTTAGTTAACAATGTTAATCCCTTAAAGAATGAGACAACTTGATTACAGACAACATTCCGGTAACTATTTTCTGATTTTCAAATGGATCCTCAGTAGCTGTACATTACTTAAGTAATAATGTTGAGGAACTAACCGCTTATCCTAAAATGGATTTATTAACCAAAAATTATCCTGGGCTGATATTATTTTTCCCGCAGGATAATCGATACTAAAGTAAGGTTATACAGAAAGCAATTAAAAGCAAAACTTCGTATCAGGTTGAATATAGAATCAAAAAAGAATGAGATAACGGAATTCTAAATGCAATTACGATAAACGTCACATAATTTATGCGGGATAAAACACAATTTGCGTTTTTCCGGAGTGAAATTTTACCCGATTTAATGAAAAGGAAAAGGAAAAGGAAATTTCAAAGCAATTCCGTCAGGTTCTGGAGTGCAGCCTGTTAAAACGAGGAAGAACCGTATTTTTACAGTTACAAAATCAATAATATTCAATGCATCTGGGAGTATGATTGTCATCTCGATTGTACTGTCATCTCGAGTTTCAGTAGGTTTTAGAAAACGTCCTTAAGGGCATTTGAAGCTGTGTATACGCTGCCGACTCCGAAAATATACTGGGTTATCCTTATTGCCGGCATTACCTCTTCTTTTGTTGCCCCTGCCTGCATGGCCTGAATTGCAAGGAATTTAATCCCGTCTACTGAACCATTAGCTGCGTCCAGTGACATCGCAATAAGGAGTTTGTATTTAAGAGGAATCCCGCCCTCTGCAAATGCAAGCTCGCGTGTATTTTCGAGAAGGGTGAATAATTCAGAATCTTCATCCATTATAACCTAAAGTGGATTTTCTGGCAATATATCATCTCCGTCAAAACATTATTCTTTAAACTTTGATTTCATTATCTGTTTTGTTTGTTAATTATTATATCTATCTGTTAATTTCAAAACATTTGATTTCCGAAGTTACAACCTATATTTGAGCAGTTGCAAAAGGTGGGTCGTCCACTGATATAGAGTTGGTGTTTTCTGGGTAAATGTCAAATGAGCCTCCTGATTACGTTTTATGTTATTGCGATACGATAACTCTAAAAACTCCAAAGTCACGGGAAAAGAATGAAGGTAGACGTTATTTGGATTATTGTGGTATAATAACAACTGAATACAAATGGACGACCAAATTATTCAAAATCCTTTTATAGATGTAAGTAATAGCTTACTTTCATGGAAGATACCGAACAAAGAATTTTGGATGCCGCCTTAAAGGTGTTCGCCAGCGAAGGATACACTGGTGCAACTACCCGAAGAATCGCGGAAGAGGCAAATGTTGCCGAAGTGACTTTGTTCCGAAAATTTCAATCGAAAGAGAATCTATTAAAAGAGGTGTTAATAAATAATCGGGTTATGATTTCATCTACTCATGTATTATTCCAAGTAGATAACAGTGTGGATCTAGAGACAGAGCTTCGAATCCTGGGGAAAAATATTGCTAAGATTATGAAGAATAATAAGGAGGATAGTAAGCGCCGCATGTTTATGTTCATGCTGTTTGAAGAAGGGAGAAGGAGACCTGAAGTCGCTGAGGTTCTATCAACTTTTCTTCAAATGAATATACAACCTCTGAGCGAATATTTCGATCTGCAAATAAAGAACGGAAAAATGCGTAATATTAATCCTCGATCGGCAGCACTAACTTTTGTCAGTTATTTTGTCTACACATCTTTATTAAAAGGAGTATTTGGTAACAATTTTTTGGGTTATGGTGTTGAAGAAATTGAAAGGTTTGTCGATATATTTACTAAAGGAATCTTAAAGGTCGATGATATTAAGACTAGGTGAGTAAATGGAACCAATTATTGAGATCAAAAATCTTGTTAAAGTTTTTCATTCAAGAGGGAGGAAAATAACCGCGGTGAATGATGTCAGTTTCGATGTATTCAAAGGAGAAATTTTTGGCATGATCGGACCAAATGGAGCTGGCAAATCCACCATATTTTCAGTGCTGACCACATTATTAAAACCTACAAGCGGCAGTGTAAAAGTTGCAGGCTTTGATGTTGAAAAACAGGATGACAAGATCAGACCAATCATAGGTATAGTCCCGCAGAAGCTCAGCCTTTACCCGCTCCTTACAGCCAGGGAGAACCTGGAACTTATGGGTAACCTTTATAACGTGCCAAAGAAGGTCATGGAAGAGAGAATCGATTACTATCTGCGACTTGTAGGTCTTGAAAGTAGTGCCGACCGTTTTACGGGAGGCTTTTCTGGCGGCATGAAGCAGCGCCTCTCAGTAATAGCCGCAGTAATACACGATCCAGAAATTTTATTCTGGGACGAGCCTTCAACTGGTCTTGATCCCCAGACTAGACAAGCTATATGGAAACTTGCCAAAAAATTCAACACTGAGGGAAAAACCCTGATTTTTACAACCCATTACATGGAAGAGGCGGATAATCTCTGTGACAGAGTTGCTGTAATGAATTCAGGCAAAATCGTAGCTCTGGATGACCCCGAGACTTTAAAAAAGAATACAGGGGGTGCAAATCTTGAAGAGGTGTTTATACGCTTTACGGGAGAAGAGGTGCGTGATTAAATGACAATAAAGACTGAGATAACTGATTCATTTATAGTAGCGAAAAAAGAATTCAAAATACTTTCCAGAAAAAAAGCTCTCTTAATTCCTTTGGTTTTATTCCCTATAGTCATGATAATCTTTTTTGGCTACGGAATGGGTGGCACAGTCAAAAATGCTCCTATTCTTATTGTCAGCAGCGATACAGGCATAGCCTCAAGTTCCCTTGTTCAGGAAATCGGAAACTATACTGCCAAATACAATGGAAACCCAATGTTCTCGGTAACCTACACAAAGGACATGTCGCAGTCGGAGGCTGAGAGTAAAATAAATGCCGGAATGTATAAAGGCATTCTGATGATTCCTTCGGATTATAGCGACAGAGTAGCGAAAAATGAAAGTACGACTTTGACGCTTCTTACTGATTCTGCAGACACTACCACAAGTGGCTTAATTATAAGCTTTATGAGACAGGTAGTGGCAAAAACAGGATCAATCATCTTGAACATTCCCAATATTTACGGTCATTTGGAATTTCTGGACTTTCTCACACCAGGTGTTATAGCCCTTACCGTGTTTATGGGTTCCGTAGCAACCACGGGCTCTGCTATTGCAGGAGAAAAAGAAGATGGTACACTTGTTCGTATGTTAATGACGCCTGTCAGCAAGAGGTCTATAATTCTCGGAAAAACGATATACCAGCTAATATTGCAAATAGGCAGAGCTGTTGTCCTAATAATTGCAGCATATCTTCTATTGGGATTCAATATGAATGGTAGCTGGCTTCTATTTTCTCTGGTACTTGTTATTTTCACTCTTGGTGGCGTAGGGATGGGGATAATCATGTCGGCAGGAGTAGAAGATTACGAATCTTTCATGCAGATAAACATGCTGGTTACTATGCCATCCATGTTTGTGACAGGTGTATTTTTTCCCTTGAGTTCAGCCCCTAACTGGATGCAATATATAGCTTATTGCCTGCCTCTAACATATGCAATTGATGCTTTGCGTATTATCATGATCAAGGGTCAGGGTTTGAGCGCTATATCTCACGATTTGATAATACTCTCTCTCTTTGCAGTTATTACTTTTACTGCAGGCGTCCGTCTTTTCAGGAGGGAAGCATAAAATGAAAAAAATGATAATGATATTTTCTCTATTGATTTTTATGATCTCAGGCGCAGCAGGCGCTTATAATACGCCGGATACTTATAGTATCCCACAAAGCTTTGATATTGGAATAAATTACTATAATGTATATGGTAGTCCTGATATTAGCGCTACCATTATTGGTAATAATGAATTCGATAGAGATCAAACGACTAGTTTGAATATCGATTTAATGAACAAAGGTAAGTTATTAGGATTTAAGAATGACAAAACTCCCTATGGTTCAGATGAAATCTTTGGTGCCCAGACAGAAATGAAGCTGGAGAGCAGTGTAGTGGATGCTACAAATGCAGTAGCTTCTCTTTCAACAGATCCAGGCAGCCCAATTGAAGTCAAATCTGTCAGCCAGCAGATAGGTTCTATAAAAAGCGGACAAAACGCATTGGCACCGGCAAAATTTGATATAAAAATCGATAAAAAAGCAAAGGCAGGGGAATACAACCTTTACTTGAACCTTTCTTATGATTACCAGAAGAACATACAAATTATGAATCCAAATGCCGTTGCTCAGACCTATGATGTGAACCGCTGGTATGGAATGATGGCTCAGAACCAAACATTAAAGATTAAAGTGAAAAATCAGGCTGATTTTGAGATCGTGAATACTACAGGCAGTCTTTCTCCCGGCGGAGAGAACGTAATTGGCATAGCGATTAAGAATACAGGTGAAGACGAGGCAAGAAACGTTAAAGCGATAATCAATCCATCTGACCCTCTAAGCACAACTGATAGTACGGCATTCCTATCTACTATATTGCCTGGCAGTACGGCTGTTGCAGAGATTAAAATTAAGGCAGATAGCGCAGCTGTACCTAAAGTTTATGGAATTGATACTGTGCTGAGGTACGAAACCCCAGAAGGTGATACTGAATATTCCGATACCCTGCAGGCACCGGTAGAGGTAAAGGACGTAGGCTTATTCCAGAAACTATTCGGATGGATTTAAGAAAAGACAGTCGATAACTAGCATTATCCGATAGTTTAGATAAACCCTGATCATGATTTGTTTATAAGGTTGTGTAAGCAAGTCGTTGAAGTCAGTGGTTTATCGATATTCTCGCTTAAAATGTCACTATAAAAATAGGATTCTGTAAAAATTGTCGTCACCTAGATAGGTAGTGCTCTTTCGAAAAGGCAACAACTAATGATATGATGATTTATATAATATTAGATGACGAAGACTTTACAGAACCCAAAAAACCAATATATAACACTGGAAGACTATCTTATGCATCATCGGGGTATTCATCAATGGTTAGAGGAAAAAAAAGTCCAATGATTCACCCCAGGATACATTTAGAAGGTAAAAAACGGCACATTAATCTGTATTTTGAAAGATTTCACGGAGGAAGTAAGTATGAAAATAATTGGAATTAATGCAAGTCCAAAGGGCGATGCAAGTAACACCTTGAAACTGGTAAAATCTATCCTTGCAGGTGCTAAATCTGAAGGGGCAGAAACTAAACTTGTAGATCTTTACAAACTGAACATCGAATACTGTAATGCATGCGGAACTTGTTATGCTACAGGCGAGTGTCCTTTAATCGATGATTTCGAAGAGATCTTTGAAAAAATTATGACTGCCGACGGAATTGTCCTTGGTGCCCCAAATTACATTAACTCTGTTCCGGCTCCTATGAAAGCTCTTTTCGACCGGCTTTCAGATGCTATTCACTGCCAGATGCTGACTGGAAAATTCGGTTGCTCAGCGTGCACAGCAGGAGGAAGCGGCACGGATGAGGTTTTGAAATACATGAATGATGTTTTCATGACTCTCGGCGTTACTGTTGTTGGCGATATTGGAGTCGTGACCGGCAGAGATCCTTCTGCACTCGAGAAGTCTATGGAACCTGCACGGGATCTTGGGAAGAAGCTGGTAAAATCAATTCGAGGAGAAATCAAATATCCCGATCAGGATGAAACTCATCGCCAACGCGCAGAATATTTCTGCCAGCTGGTAAAATTCAATAAAGAACACTTTGCCCATGATTATGACTGGTATGTCCAGAAAGGATTGATAAAATAAAAATTCATCAGATACTTCGCTCGAAAATGAAAAATTGATGATTAGTTTGAGAAGCAGGAGTAATATCCTATTCCTGCACTTTTTGACCCTACTCTGGGATTGATATTCTGGTAGCACATTTGTGTTTCTTTGCATCTCATATGGCAATTTATAGACTATTCTAAATCCAGTACTTCACTAAAAATCTCCACTCCTCATTTTCTCACCATTCATTTACCTCAGACACTCTACTATTAGCCTAACCTTTAACTTTCGTCTGAGCCATTCCTCAATAAGAAGTACAAACATATCAAATCTGAACTTGTCTTCATCTATGACTTACGGACCTCTTTTGACGATTGTGAAATGTTTTTTCTGAAGGTATAGCCATATATTTTTTAGCAGGAAAGATAGCAGCGCATAAAAGTACCTGATATTAGCATTTTTAGATGAGGTCTTTGGTTTAACCACATTCCTCATCCGGTACGATGATTCAATAGCAAATCTTCTTCTATAAACCATACTGACCTTTCTTGGAGACCACTTGACTCCAAAAACCACAAAACCAAGATTCTCACATCCCCTTTTCTCTCTTTTGCCTTTTAGGTCGTCCATTTGTATTCAGTTGTTATTATTCCAGAATAATCCAAATAACGTCTACCTTCATTCTTTTCCCGTGACTTTGGAGTTTTTAGAGTTATCGTATCGCAATAACATAAAACGTAATCAAAAGGCTCATTTAATATTTACCCAGAAAACACCAACTCTATATCAGTGGACGACCGAATGGCTTAGAATATGAGTTATTATACAGTTGCTATAAATTTTAAATATACTTGGTATTGAGTTTGCATA
>DATCHE010000146.1:0-7821 GCA_036508535.1 Bacteroidales bacterium
TTAAGACCTTTTCTATTGAAGATGATTTTGCTTTTCATAGACATAAAGATATAAAGAAAGCAATAAATCAACCACCCCGGCCGGGGAATGAATTGGTTACAAATGAGAGAATAACTTGTCCCGGCCACCCCTCCTTCAAAAAGGAGGGGAAAATTCTTTACTCTGTATTTACGATTGTACTCTTAGGTTGACGGCTATGGGGCAGGGGGCAAAATAAGGGGTAATTCACTTTCCCGAAGCATAAACAACTTTTCCCCCAGTAATTGTATAATCAACCTTGGTTTTCATAATCTCTGTCTCAGGAATTTTCAGAAGGTCTTTATCTGTTATTACAATATCTGCCAGGAAACCGGGTTTTATCATCCCTTTTCTGTTTTCCATAAATTGGGCATAAGCTGATCCCAGAGTATAATATTTAATAGCCTGTTCCATTGTAATTTTCTGCTCAGGGTGCCAGCCATCTCCAGATTCGCCAAGCCTGTCTTTACGTGTTACTGCTGCATACAATCCCTCCATCGGATTAAGCGGTTCTACCTGGTAATCAGTTCCGAAAGCAAGCATTGCACCTGCATCAGCAAGACTTTTCCATGCGTAAGCGCCTTTTGCTCTCTCTGTTCCTATTCGTTTTTCACAGAATTTCTTATCTGAAATACAATGAGTTGGTTGCATTGAAGGGATAACACCGAGTTGAGCAAACCGGGGGATATCACTAAGAAGCAGAGTCTGGGCATGTTCATCCCTATGACGGCTATCCCTTTTACCATTTAGTTGTTGAGCTTTTTCGTAAGCATTTAGCACCCAGTTATTTCCTTTATCGCCAATTGCATGTACTCCAATCTGGAATCCGTATTTATCAGCTATAACTACCATGTTTTCAAACTCATCAAATGGCATCATTGCGAGGCCTGATGTAGAAGGGTTATCGGAAAATGGTTCAAACATTAATGCAGTTCCTGACCCGATGGTTCCGTCAATAAATGCTTTCAGATATCCGAATCTGATCCAGTTCCCTTCTTTTGGATATTTTTTTGCAATTCCCTGATAATTCCTGAGAACTGAAGTGTCAGCAGTAAGGAACTTTCCGATATCTATCCTGCTGGTCAGTAAACCGACTTTCTGAAGTTTTTCATATGTTTCAAAATCAGCCTCGCCCGGAATCTGAACGCTTGTTACTCCCAGTTCACGCGCTTCCTTCATGGCCAGCAGATAACCCTGCCACAATCTGATGGCCTCTTCTTCAGCAGTTCTTTCTGATTTAACTTCACCGGTTTTTATTAAACTTTCTGCGCTCTCCTTTAATATGCCTGTTGGCTCTCCTGTGACCGGATCCTTTTGTATCTCTCCTCCAAAAGGATTCGGGCTGTCTTTTGTGATTCCTGACGCTTTCAGAATATATGAGTTTACCAGAACTGAATGGCCATCAGCCCTGTTTAGCATTACCGGGTTGTTGGGAGAAACTTTGTCCAAAAGCTCTTTAGTTGGCCATTGTTTCGTGACAAACATTTCATGTTCCCAATGTCCGCCTTTGATTAGTTCACCGGGTTTTGACTTTGCTACCTGCGCCTTAACTTTCTCTGTAATTACTGAAGGATCAGTAGTATAACGAAGCTCAATATAATCGGGATCAAGTGGTCCAAAGTGTACATGTGCGTCATTGAACCCAGGTATTACCAATCTGCCTTTTGCATCGATAACTACGGTGGTTCCCTTCTCAATGTAATTGGATATAGTGCTTGTTGTGCCTATTGCAATTATGGTCTCACCTTTAACTGCTATTGCTTCAACTGTTGGGTTATCTTTATTAATTGTCAGAACCTTCCCGTTAATAATTACCAGGTCAGCTTTTTTGTTCCGGGTGCAGGAAAATGTTGTCAACATTGCAATAAGTGATAAGACAATTATTAGGTTTTTCATATATCCATAAATTAAAATTGAAGATATTAAAATAAACTGAAGTGCATAAAATGATGCATGATTTTTGTATCGGATTAATATTATTGTTAAAACTTACTAAAGTGCATGTAATGAGAGTAATGAGAGATTGTTCTGTTTTAAATTACTCTAAGTTTTAAGAATGCCTTAAGATTTTAACATAAAAACCCGTTAAAAGTTAAAGGGAATTACACTAATAATTGAAACACTTTAACATCTCTTTAATAATTTTATTGATTTTTGATGATGTGTGCAAGATCAAAAGCGGTAATTTCGCAGAAAAGAATCAATTATGAAAATTGCATTAATTGGATATGGCAGAATGGGGCACGAAATTGAAGCTATTGCTGTTAAACGTGGTCATGTTATTAAACTTATTGTCGATCAGGATAATACCGATGATTTAAATGAAGCTAATTTAAATGGGATTGATGCAGCTATTGAGTTTTCATCTCCCGGAGCTGCATTAGAAAATATTAAAAAATGTCTGGAATTGAAGGTTCCGGTAGTTTCCGGAACAACCGGATGGTTGGAAAACTATAATAAGGCAGTAGAAATCTGCAAAAATAAGAACACTTCATTTATTCATTCTTCAAATTTTAGTATCGGTGTCAATCTTCTCTTCAGGCTGAATAAAGAACTGGCCAGGCAGATGGAGCATTACCGCGATTACAGTGTTTCTGTTGAAGAGATCCATCATACCAAAAAACTCGATGCCCCAAGCGGTACAGCAATTACACTTGCAGAAGGTATTATTGAACAACATTCAGAATACGAAAGATGGTGTTTTGAGAATGATAAAAAAAGTAATTGTATTCCAATACATTCTATTCGCGAAGGATTAGTTCCGGGGATTCACACTGTTACCTGGGATTCAGAAATCGATACCATTAGTCTAAGACACGAATCCAAAAACAGAAAAGGTTTGGCCCTTGGTGCTGTTGTCGCTGCTGAATTTATTCAAAATAGACATGGCATATTCACTATGGACGATGTAATGGGATTCTGATTATTATTTCTACTTTTACCGGTTCTAAAAAATTATTTTATCATGAATGAATTCTTTTCAAAAAAGCACATAAGGTTTGCAATTGCAGCGATTATTTATCTTCTGATAGTAATCTGGATCGGAAACTATTGGTTGCTGATAGGTTTGGGCGTAATTTATGATCTGTATATTACGGAGAAGGTAAACTGGACCTTCTGGAAAAAGCGTAATGGTAAGAACAGTGCATTTATTGAATGGCTCGATGCACTTATTTTTGCTGTATTGGCAGTTACGCTGATAAATATTTTTCTGTTTCAGAATTACCGGATTCCAACTCCTTCTATGGAGAAATCCTTATTGGTCGGTGATCATCTTTTTGTGAGCAAGCTTGCGTATGGTCCGAGAATGCCTAACACTCCGATAGCTTTTCCTTTTACACAGCATACAATGCCAATTATCAATACTAAATCATGGTCTAATCTTATTATATGGCCCTACAAGCGTTTGGCGGGAGGAGGGAAGGTGAAAAATAATGATCCTATTGTTTTTAATTTTCCTGCAGGCGATACGGTAGTTGTAGAAGAACAGGCAACCAGTTATTATGAGATTGTAAGGAGGAATGCCAGAGATTTGAAAATGAGGGATATTTATGGTGGCTCAAAACCTAAACCTGACAGTTACTATAGTCAAATGGCAAGGAAAGAGGTTTGGGATAAATACACTGTAATCTACCGACCGGTTGACAGAAGAGATAATTATGTAAAGAGATGTATTGGAATTCCCGGCGATACTGTAACAATAAAAGCAGGAGTACTTTATGTTAATGGGAAAATTGTTCCGGATAATGGAACGCAGCAGACAACCTACGTTGTTGGAACAAAGGGGACCACCATTAATCCAAAAGCATTTGAACGCCTTGGTATCTCAAAGTCAGATCAGTCTATGGTTTCAGGATCAGCTTACTATCTACCTCTTACGAAAGGCAATGCTGAGACAATATCCAAATTTCCAAACGTCTCGGAAGTATCTCAGGTTGTAGCAAGAGCCGGGGAATATGCACCACATATCTTTCCATACAATCCCGTTTACGGTTGGAATGAAGATAATTACGGCCCGATCTGGATGCCGGTAAAAGGATCTACAGTTCAATTAGACACAGCAAATCTTTGTCTTTACGAAAGAATTATTGATGTATATGAAGAAAATGACCTGAGAGTGGAAGGCAGTACTATCTTCATTAATAATTCTCCTGCAACAAGTTATACATTCAAAATGGGTTATTACTGGATGATGGGAGATAATCGTCACAATTCAGCAGATTCCAGGTACTGGGGATTTGTCCCTGAAGACCACATTGTTGGAACACCTAAGTTCATCTGGCTGTCGCTCGATAAGGAAGCGAAGGGTCTGAAAAGCATCAGATGGAGCAGGATGTTTATGAAGGCAAAGTAGTGGGGGAAATCCGCCGGTTTATTGATTATCAAATAGATGAGGAGGTTTTTCGCCCCCTTGGGGGAGATGCCGTGCAGCGGCAGAGGGGGTTTAATAACCAATGACGTAACCTGAGTAGGAGATGCCGCGCAGCGGCAGAGGGAGTTTCTTCATAAAAGCAGAAACCATGAAAGTAAATCCGCGAAGCGGGAGAGAGGGGGTAAATGATAATGATGAAAAAAGTCAGGATGTTATTACAAATAAAAAAGGGACAAGCATTTGCAAGTCCCTTTTTCTATTTAGAAGTCTCTCTACTTTACTTTTTCAACAATAGCCTTAAAAGCTTCAGGGTGGTTCATTGCAAGGTCGGCCAGGGTTTTTCTGTTTAATGTGATCCCTATTTTCGATATTTTCCCGATAAACTCAGAATAGCTCATATCGTACTGACGTACTCCTGCGTTAATCCTCTGAATCCATAATGCCCTGAACAGGCCTTTTTTCCTTTTTCTGTCGCGATAAGCATACCCCATTCCTTTATCGAGGGTATTCTTTGCAACTGTTATTACATTTCTTCTTGATCCGAAGTTTCCTTTTGTAAGCTTAAGAACCTTTTTCCTTCTGGCTCTGGAAGCTACTGCATTTACTGATCTTGGCATAACTCATTTTTTTTGAATGTCAGCGGTTAGCCAGCCGGCGAACACTTTATTGCTGGACAATCTGTTAATACTATAAAAATTTAATCAATGCGACTAACAATTACTTCATTGCAAGCAACAGCTTAACGTTCTTAAGATCTGTTTTGTGCACCTGACCAGCATAAGTAAGATTTCTCTTACGTTTTGTTGATTTTTTTGTCAGGATGTGGCTCTTGAATGCATGTTTACGTTTGATTTTTCCTGTTCCGGTAAGAGTAAATCTCTTTTTTGCACCGGGATTCGTCTTCATTTTTGGCATTTCTCTCTATCAAATATATTAAAAAACTATTTTTTCTTTTTCGGTGAAAATGATACTATCATTCTTTTCCCTTCAAGCCTGGGAAGTTGTTCAACTTTTCCGAATTCTTCCAGATCGTTGGCAAATCTCAGAAGCAGCACTTCACCCTGCTCCTTGAATAAAATTGATCGTCCTTTAAAGAACACATAAGCTCTTACTTTGGCTCCTTCTTCGAGGAATCGCATTGCATGCTTCAGCTTGAAGTTATAATCGTGATCATCAGTATTAGGGCCAAATCGAATCTCTTTAACAACAACTTTTGATGTTTTGGCCTTAATCTCTCTTTGCTTTTTCTTCTGCTGATAGAGAAATTTCTGATAATCAACAATTCTGCAAACCGGGGGATCAGCATTCGGTGAAATTTCAACAAGATCCAACTCAAGATTGTCTGCCAATTTGAGAGCATCCTGAATACTCATTACCTCTGCTTCTACTTCTTCGCCTACTACTCTGACCACTTTTGAAGTGATCCGGTGATTAATTTTGTGAGCCGGCTGGGTAACCCTTGCCGGGCTTCGCCTTATTGGTAAAGCTATAGCTCTTTCCTCCCTGGTTTTTGTTAATACTAAAAACTATTATGTTGCTTAAAATGCAATTTCTTTTTTGATCTCAGAGTTTATAAAACTCACAAATTCTTCAATTTTCATACTCCCTTTATCCCCTTCACCCTGCTTCCGGACAGCGATTGTTCCACTCTCAACCTCTTTTTCACCAACGATAAGAAGGTATGGAATCCTCTTTAATTCATTATCCCTGATCTTCTTACCTATTTTTTCATCTCTGTCGTCAACAAGTGTGCAAATATCGGAATTATTTAGAATTTCCAAAACTTTTCCTGCATATTCGTTGAATTTTTCACTTATTGGCAGAATTACTGCTTTTTCGGGTGCGAGCCAGAGAGGAAATTTCCCTGCAGTATTTTCAATTAAGACTGCAATGAAACGTTCCATGGATCCGAAGATTGTCCTGTGTATCATAACAGGTCTGTGTTTCTGGTTATCGCTCCCGTTATATGTAAGATCAAACCTCTCCGGCATGTTATAGTCTACCTGTATTGTACCCAACTGCCATTTTCTTCCAATAGCGTCTTTAACCATAAAATCGAGTTTCGGACCATAGAATGCTGCTTCGCCTGTTACCACAGTTGTCACAAGATTTTTCTCTTTGGCAGCTTCGATAATGTCATGTTCTGCTCTTTCCCAGTTTTCATCGGTACCTATATACTTCTGTTTATTATCTGGATCACGTAATGAAACCTGGGCAGTAAAATCATTGAAATCAAGTATTTTAAATACGTATAAGATAAGATCAATAATACTTTTAAATTCTTCCCTCAACTGATCGTGACGACAAAAGTGATGAGCATCGTCCTGAGTAAAACTTCTGACCCTCGTGAGTCCATGTAATTCACCGCTTTGTTCATACCTGTATACGGTTCCGAATTCAGCCATTCTTAATGGCATCTCTTTATATGAATGGGGTGTGGCATTATAAATTTCGCAATGGTGAGGGCAGTTCATTGGTTTTAGCATAAACTGCTCACCTTCCTGCGGCGTATTGATCGGCTGAAAGGAATCAGCTCCGTACTTTTCGAAATGTCCGGAAGTTTTGTACAGATTTACGTTACCTATGTGAGGCGTTGTAACAATTTTATACCCTCTCTTTCTGAGCACCCCTGTCAGGAAAGTGATTAAGTTCTGCCTGATATCCGAACCTTTTGGCAGCCAGAGAGGAAGACCCATTCCCACTTTTGGTGAGAATGTGAAAAGCTCCAATTCCTTGCCAATTCTGCGATGATCTCTTCTTTTTGCCTCCTCAAGAAAGACAAGGTACTCGTCCAGAAGTTTTTGCTTTGGAAATGTAATGCCATAAATTCTGGTTAACATCTTGCGTTTTTCATTCCCACGCCAATAGGCTCCTGCAACACTTAAGAGTTTGATGGCTTTTAACGGTTCTGTTGAAGGAAGATGCGGTCCACGGCACAGATCTGTAAAGTTGCCTTGTGTATATAAAGTAATTGTTCCGTCCTCCAATTCACTTATGAGTTCGGTCTTGTACTCATCTCCTTTTTTTGTAAAAATATGCAGAGCTTCTTTTTTGGAAACATCTTTTCTGCTGAATGTAAGATTTTTAGCAGCAAGCTCCTTCATTCTGTTCTCAATAGTCAGAAGATCAGTTTCTGCAATTACTTTACCTTCACCGGGATCTACATCATAATAGAAACCATTTTCAATAGCCGGACCAATTCCAAATTTCATCCCCGGATAGAGAGATTCCAAAGCCTCCGCCATAAGGTGGGCCGAAGAGTGCCAGAATGCGTGCTTTCCTGCATCATCTTCCCACTTATGAAGTTTCAGCGTTGCATCTGTTTCGATAGGTCTTGTAAGATCCCATATCTCACCATTTACTGTGGCAGCATATACTTCTTTGGCAAGTCGCGGACTAATCTGTTCTGCAATTTCCAGACTGTTACTACC
>DATCHE010000147.1:0-11048 GCA_036508535.1 Bacteroidales bacterium
TTGGGGCATGAGCAATGATATCAACCAAATAAGTTTTAGAGGATGTTGAATCCTTAAGAGTCAGTTCGAAAGTAATTCTTTGCATATCGGGTACGCTTTCTGAGATTGTAATCCCTAGTCCGTCAGATAATACAATGTCAGACCGGCCAGGTAATGTACCGATGTAGGATGAATCTTTAGTTATAGTAGCCCATTTAGATTTAGTTGAAATTTTTGCGTAAAGACCAGTAGCGTTTGTCAAGCCAAGATTACTTATTTTCAGACTTAAATAAAGTTTCTCTCCAAAATCGACTTGTCCATTGTTATTACCCTGGCTGTCATTAATACTTGTTGATGTAAGATTAATAAAAACATTGCTGAAACTGGAAAAATGAATTGTTTTAATAACCGGAATCTTATTCTGACCTGTTATCACGATAAGGCACGAATCATTTGATAATCCGGGCAGGTCGAGCGTAACGGATCCTGATGGACTTGAATATGAGGCATCCCACAATGTGTCAAAATGGGATACGGCTACATAAGCGAAAGGGTCGATTTTCAGAGTTAGAGATTTCAGATTATTTGGAAGAGTGTCGGGTAAAGAGACATTGAACAAATCAGGTTTTCCCAAAATCGGAATAACACTTGGGTCTCCTACCAGATTATAAGTCTCCCAATAATACTTTTTCCACGATGAGGTACTTGCACTAACTGCCAGGTTACCCCCGTAAACTATCTGGCCCATTGTAAAATACCAATTTGATGGAGATTCATTGTGCGTATGAAATAGCCGGTCGTATGCTCCCAGTCCGGTTGTTTCGTAAGTCGGATCGGCAGAAGGGGTCCCGGCGCCAACTGCCCAGTAAAAATCTTCATCCCAGTAAGAGTCGCCTGAGCATCCGATAAATCCTATTGCGCCCTTACCACCAGTTACAACCATCCTGTTTCCCAAAGAATTTGGAAGATTGAACTGGGCCGTTCTGCAGGCATTACTGATTACAAACGGATACATATTCTTGTTTTTGAATATTGTAGTATCCATGCTTATATTAAGGTGTAACCATGTGGACGCATCTCCATGCCCTGTATAATTTATGAATGAGACGCCCTGGTTTATTTGATTTAATATTGAATCCTTTGTTGCTTTTAATGATGGCTCTAAAAGGGGTGATGGTGGCCGTTGATAATAATTGTAGCGATAGGCATCAATTTTATTAGATTTTGTCAGGTAATTCGATACTGCGTACTTAACCTGACCATTCATGTATTTGGCAAACCCATCAGCGTAACCTGCCGTAGCGATGGCGCGCGAATAGAATGTATTTGTATCGGCAAACTGAAATTTTTCGTACTGAATTATTTTATTAATTACAGATTTCACCTCGGTTGTATCAGAAACAGGCAATCTGCCAATGTACATTTCAGGCAAATAATCACCATTCCCGTCAAATTCACCATAATACATATCAGTTGCATTACCTGTCCCATAATATGGAACCCTGTTTACATCTCCGATAATAAGAAGGTAATCAGGAGGAGGGTCGGCAATGGTAGCGGATTTGTAAATTTTTGTAAGAGTATCCTTTAGTTGTTCATAAGTATTTCCTGCCAGTCCGGCTCCCTTGTACAGAATGTTAAGTTTAAAGCCTTTCTGTGTTTTCCATTTAATAAATGGTTCAAGTTGCTTCTTGAAAGCTGTATCGGTAATTATTACCATCTTAACCGGATTGTCTGAGAAACCCGGGATTAAATCAACATTTGAATAGTTAAGAATCCCTTTCTCTAGCGACTCATTGAATAGAGTCGATTCAGAAATAAGAGATTTTGAAACCTTACTGTTTGAATATATAAAAGTTATCTCGATTTTCATGGATGTAATAACTTCCAGGACATTCGAACGTGGATCATATCTCACCGGTGAAATCAAAATGTTTGCGAGTTTCTTATTTCTTACAGTACCTAATGACTCAATCATCACAGTATCAGAAGAAATTATACCTCTTGTAGCGTAAATTTTTCTGTCAATAATGAACTCAGGTTTTCTTTGTTGCAATGCTTTAGTTTCGCTAGCCTGGGATGGAAACAGCATGCCTTCAATTTTTCTTACGGAGGGATTTATTTTGGTCGAACGGACATCAGATATTTTTATTTTGCATTCAGCGCCTTCAGGAATCGAGATCAAACGACTGAATACAGGTAATTCTGGTTTTCCCGGGATAGAAGTAGAAGTGTGGCCTGGTATGGTGATACGGAAATAAGAATCTTTACTATTAGAAATATTTTCAATGTTAATCTCTGATATTGAATAATTTATAATCAGTGATTCTTTTCCGATAAGGACGTCGCTCTTCTGCAAATTACCATCGAGCTGGTATTTGTAACTTTTTCCCGCCTGTCCCATTGATGATGCCGAAAAAAGCAGAAAACTTGCTAGTAAAAAAGCTCGTTTATCTTTCCCTAAACGCATCAATGTTAATTAATTAACACTATAACCTAAATTCCGCATGCAAGTTATTAAAAAATAAAGATATAATGAATGTACCCATTATAAATTTGATTAAAGTATAAATTTTGTATTTTTATAAGGAATTAAATTGTGAATGAATAGTTGTATCTTGTAAACATAAACACCGATGAATTTTTAAAACTTTTAAAGAATGCAGGTATTGACTTTATAATTAGAAACTTAAAATAGGTAACAAAATATGAAAAATTTAAACAGAAGAGGTTTTCTCAGAACAGGAATAGCAGGTGCTGCAGGTATAGTTGCGTTATCACCTTCTTTAGTTTCTGCTGCAGTTGCAGAACCCCAAAAGGATATTATCTTTAGAACCCTGGGGAAAACCGGAATGAAAGTCCCTGTAATCAGTTTTGGAGTAATGAGAGCCGATAACCCAAACCTATGCAAAGCTGCTTACGAAAAAGGAATAAGATTTTTTGATACTGCTAACGGATATCAGAATGGCAATAATGAGATAATGCTTGGGAATTTACTGAAAGATTACCCAAGAAATTCATTCTATCTTGCCACAAAAGTTGCTGCTGACGGAGTTGACAGAGACGGAAAACCTACCGAAAAGACTACAGCAGAAGCTTTCCTTGCTAAATTCACTACAAGTCTCTCAAGACTAAAAATGGACTATGTTGATATTCTGTACATTCATGGTGTTACTAGTCCTGAACTGCTTGAATATAAGCCAATTCTCGATACTCTTAAAAAATTGAAGAAAGATGGAAAGATAAAATTCATGGGATTCTCAACTCATAAGAATGAGGCGGTTTTGGTTGAAGCTGCCGCGACATCCGGAAACTGGGACGTCGTTCTTACATCCTATAATTTTAAGCAGACATACATAAACGAACTAAATATTGCGATTAAAAAAGCCAGCGCAGCAGGTATAGGAATTGTTGCAATGAAAACGATGGCAGGAGGCGGATTTCTCGACAAGGAAAAAACCAAACCAATTAATTCTACAGCTGCTTTGAAATGGGTTTTGGCTAATCCCGATGTTCATACAGCAATCCCGGGAATGACTGACTTCGACCAGCTTGATCTTAACGTTAAAATAATGTCAGATATTTCAATTACCGATGCGGAAAAGAAAGATCTCGTTATTGCAAGCGCTGAAAAAGGCCTTTATTGCACAGGTTGTACAAAGTGTATCCCTGCATGCCGGATGAATCTTCCTGTTCCGGAACTTATGCGGGCTTATATGTATGCATATGGTTACTCTAATCCTGCTATGGCTTATTCTCTGCTTGAAGAGCTGGGAACAAATGATAATCCATGCAGAGAATGTGATGTATGCAACGTTGAGTGCACCAAAAAGTTCAATATTAAAGATAAAATCACGGATATCTCGAGGCTCGTAAATGTCCCCTCAGATTTTCTTGTATAATGGGTAGCATTTCGAAGTAGAAGTTCCTATTTGAAAATAATTATTTGATAATGATAAAAAAAATATTTTTTGGATTATTCCTGATATTGGTAAGCGGAATTATTGTTGCTCAGGAAATAACTCTACCTCAGCTTACAGGATATAAAAAGACTACAAACTACCCTGTCTTTCGTCCTGAAAACCTGTGGGATTTTATTAATGGCGCTGCTGATACTTATTTAGCCTATGGTTTTGTCGATTTGCATGTTGCTGAATATAAGAAGGGTAAGAATGTAATTAAACTCGAAGTTTACAGACAGGGAGATAATACAATGGCCTTCGGGATATACTCAACTGAGCGTTCTCCATCATTCAGGTACATAAATATTGGAGCTCAGGGATATGTGGCAGATGGTGCAATAAACTTCTTTAAGGGAGATTATTATGTTAAGATCAGATCGTACTCCACCAATGTAAAAGTATTGCAATCGGCAGAATCATTGGCCCTCAAAGTCTCAAATATGCTAAAGGGAGAATCAAAAATGCCTGCGCTGCTTTCACAATTTCCTGAGACAGGGAAAAAGGTAAATGATGAAACCTATATCAATGAGAGTGTTCTGGGACATAAGTTTTTAAATAAGGCTTTCAAGGCAAATTATGAATCAGGATCCGATGTTTTTTCAATCTTCATATTGGAAAACAATACACCCGCAGAAGCAATGAAATCAGTAGAGACTTATCTGGCATCAGCCGGAATGGATTCGCCTGGTGCCGGAAGTGGCAGATATATGTTAAAAGACGGATATAACGGAACAGTTTTTCTGGCCTGGAAGGATAATGTTATCGTAATAATTTCCGGTTTATCAAATGACCAAAGCGATGTAGCTGACCGGTATACTTCGGAAATACTTAAATAAATTTGGTGAGATAATCTTAGTGAGATAATCTTAGAACCTGACGGTCTGAGTTATTTCGGATTGCGGATAGATTTCTCCTAATACAGATACTTATGGCACTCGGAGCAGTTTGCTTCTTTCCAGGCCGTTCCGATATCGACAGGATGCTGGAATTCAAGATTCTCCCTTATGCTGGTATATTGCATGGAGCCTTGCTTCCCCTGACCAACTATTGTATGGCAAAGGTCACAGTCGCGCGAAATTTTATGTCCATCAGGAGCTTTAAAAGTGTCGTTATGGCATCTGAAACAACCATCAGATTCAAGGTGCCCAATATGTTCCGGGTAGGCATCGTACGTGACTTTCATCGCCGGGAAAGTGTTCTGACTATATGCTTTCTGAACGGATGAAATTGAGCTATCTATTAGATTCAAATTCTTTGCGTAATAATCAGCGTAATCTGTTTTGTAAAAGCCTGTTATACTCTCTTTTATTTTCATAAATGCAGTGTCCCTGGTGCTGAAAGTTTCCCTTAATATTCCCATGCTGACTTTTTTAAAGAAAGGGATATTTTTCGATACTTCCCCGGTAAGCATTGCTTTATCGAAATATACAGTTGGTGAGTTATAGTTGTGCGATGGACGGTTATGACAATCGATACAATCCATTATGCGCGTTGTTGATGCAGAAATGAGACTGTCACTTACCGGGTTAGTATCATTTCTGTAAACAGTGACTTTCCCTGAAGCTTTGTTAGTGTATTTTACATATGTTATATTTTCGCGTTTATCATTTTCAGAAATATACTCAATGTTCACATCAGGATTTATGTGCCAGTGAATGCCTTCTTTAAGACCTAGTCCGCTATACTCT
The DNA here is from genome assembly GCA_036508535.1 of Bacteroidales bacterium. GTDB lineage: Bacteria > Bacteroidota > Bacteroidia > Bacteroidales > VadinHA17 > LD21. Next base: position 5,630 of record DATCHE010000147.1, read on the forward strand.
GGTCCGGTTTTCATCTGAAGCATTACATCCCATTCAGTATTCAGTGAATCGGCAAGAAAATATTTATTTGTCCAAAGAGTTCTGGCATAGAATTTTTGAGGCCAGTGGCATTTTTCGCAGGTTTCTCTGGCCGGACGCAGATCGTGGAGAGGTGTTTGAATTGGGGTTGGATATGTTTTTGTTATTACTGCATAAACCTGTCGCAACCCTGATATCTTTGATTTAACATACCATGATGCTCCGGCTCCCACATGACATTCTACACAGGCTACATTTGCATGAGGAGAATTCTGGTAAGCGGTATGCTCCGGCTCCATTACCTGGTGACATAAAGTACCGCAAAACTCAACAGACTCTGTAATATGATATGCTTTGAAACTGCCCAGGGTTGAAAGGAAAAGAATTATAATTGTAGTAATTGTAAAAATTACAAAGGCATTTCTATGACTTGGATCATTGAGGTCGATATTTGGCAGCTTTGCTTTATCATGAATCATACTTTTGATCATCTTTTTCCTTTCAAGGAACATACCTACAGGAATAAGTAACAGACCAAAAATCATAAAGCCTGGCAGAATAATATAAATAAACAGACCAAGGTTAGTGTTCCCCTGATTAAATATAGTTGAGATTATAAAAAGTAAAATGATTAATGCCAGATTGATAACAGCAATAATGGAACCAATAATTGACAACCAGTTTTTTGATGATGGTGGTAATTTCACGGCTGAAGGTTTAAGTGAATAAGAAGGGGTAAAAATAAATAAATATTGGAATAATAATCAGCCTTTAGGAAATTAATTACAACCCCCGTTATGTTAATTAATTAACAGTAAAATTATTATGAGATTATTTAAGATGTTGCCTCCACATCTGTTATCCGGGATATAATCTTTCTAAGATCGGCATACGACTTGACAATCGCTAAATCACCATGTTCATCAATAACATTTTGAGGTGGGTTATACAGAATACCAAGGTCAGCTTTTCTTAGCATTGCAATATCGTTATAGGAATCTCCGATCGCAATAACTTTATAATTAAGTCCGTGGAGAGCTTCAACGACTTTATATTTAGCATCTTTCTGTCGTATATTGTAATTTGTTATTCTACCGGTATTATCGGTCGTGAGATTATGACAGAAGAGTGTAGGTCTTCCCAGTTGTTTAATAAGAGGATCTGCAAATTCGAGAAAGGTGTCAGAAACTATTATGAGCTGTAATTTTGATCGTAGCCAATCGATAAATTCCAATGCACCTGGTAAAGGTTTAAGCTCAGAAATTACTTTTTGAATATCGGGCAGAGTCAGGTTATGTTTACGCAATATTTCTAAGCGCCCTTTCATCAGGACATTATAATCGCTAATATCTCGTGTGGTTAGTTTTAATTCCTCAATCCCGGTCTGTTTCGAAACACTTATCCATATTTCCGGTACAAAAACCCCTTCAAGATCGGAACATACTATATACATTTTGCAGTGATTATTCAAATTAATAAAATCTTAATATCGTTTCTTTCAATAATTCATAATTGTTTTCCATCGAAATATAATTTTCTGCCTTCTTGTCTATTCCACTAAGAGATTCAGGAATTGGAGGGTCGACATTAATGGTTTGACGAAGCTCCTCAGGGAATTTAGCAGGATGCGCTGTCTCGAGTGATATACAAAGCTGTTTTTTGGAACGTACATCTTTATTTTCGCTCAGATAAGCTTCCAATCCGAACCATGCAATAGCTCCGTGCGGTTCGAGCAGGATTTGATATTTGCTATAAGTATCGGCGATTGTTCTTTTTGTTTCTTCATCTGTTACACTTATACCAAAAAAATCTCTATTCATTTTTTGCATATCGGGAAGAACGGAGATTTCGCCTGTCTCCTTCATAAATCCTCCGTATAAGTCTACAATTCGGGCAAGGTTGCTTGGATTTCCGACGTTCATTGCGCTTGAAATACAATTCTTTGACGGGCTGATTGCTCTGTAGATTCCGGTTTTTAGAAATTCAGGAACCTCTTTATTTTCGTTAGTGGAAATTATAAACTTATCTACATTAAGTCCCATTTTCTTTGCAATCAAACCACCCATCAGGTCACCAAAATTACCGGAAGGAACACTGAATACTGCTTTCTCATTAACATTCAGAGCAAGCCTCGACCATGAATAAAAGTAATAAACAGATTGTGGGAGTAACCTTCCGATATTGATTGAGTTTGCAGATGAAAGATTAATATGCGTCAGTGCCGGATCGAGGAAGGCTTCTTTAACTAGTTTCTGACAGTCGTCGAACTTCCCATTAATTGCAATAACCTTTATATTATCATGAAGAGTTGTCATCTGCTTTCTTTGCATTGGCGTTACCTCTCCGTATGGAAATAAGATTATTACATTAATGTTCTTAAGACCGTGAAAAGCATTTGCTACAGCGCTCCCGGTATCTCCGGAAGTAGCTGTAAGAATTGTAAGATGTTGGTTATTAACAGACAGATAATATTGCATCAGCCGGCTCATCATTCGTGCAGCAAAATCTTTAAACGAAGCAGTGGGGCCCTGATCGAGACGCATTATATAATTCCGGTTGTAAACTTTTTCAAGAGGAATCTCGAAGCTGTATGAATCGAGGCACAGTTTCTGGAGGACTTTTTTATCGATCTCACTTCCGATTAGCTTATCGAGAATTATAAATGCTATTTCGGCATAAGTTTTCGATGCGAAACTTTTAATTTCTCCGGGAGTAAGAACTGGAATTGAAACCGGCATATAGAGCCCGCCGTCAGGGGCAAGACCCTGAAGAAGAGCCTCCTGAAAAGTAACTTCCGGGGATTTCCTATTTGTTGAATAATATTTAGTGATTTCTCTTTTCACTTTTGTCTTTTGTCTTTTGTCTTTTGTCTTTTTGCCCCAATCCCCCCTCACACATTAACAACCCGCATTAAATCAGCAAATACCCCTGCAGCGGTAACTTCAGCCCCTGCTCCATAGCCTTTGATAACCATTGGCAGTTCGTTGTATCTGGTTGTTGTGAACAGAATAATGTTGTTGCTGCCTTCGAGATTAAACGATGGATGATCAGAACCGATGGTAAGAAGTTCAACTTTTGCTTTCCCGTTTTCAAGAGTGGCAAAAAATCTCCATTTTTTATTCTGTTTAACTAATTCTTTCCTTTTTTCTTCGAATTCGGAATCATATTCTTTTATTTTTTCAAAAAAGTCATTCAGCCCTCCTTTGAAGCACTTGTCGGGGAGGAATTTTTTAACAATTACATCTTCTTTCTCAAGACTGTAACCTGCTTCCCGGGCAAGAATGAGGATTTTCCTGACAACATCTGTTCCGCTTAGATCAACTCTTGGATCGGGCTCTGAATAACCTTTTTCCCTTGCCTTCCTGATAGCGCTGCTTAAGGGAATATCGGGACTCATCTCATTAAATATGAAATTCATAGTACCGGATAGAACTGCTTCAATCTTAAGAATCTTGTCGCCACTTAGTACGAGATCGCTGATAGTTTTTATGATTGGTAATCCTGCACCGACAGTGGTCTCATACATGAACCTTACGCCACTTTCGCTGGCAATGGATTTTAGTTTTTGATAATATGTATATTCCGATGAACAGGCAATTTTATTAGCGGCTACAATCGATACATACTTTGAAAGTATTTCCCCGTAATGTGAGGCTACATTTTCATCGGCTGTACAATCGATGAATACTGAATTTCTCAGATTAAGCCGTGTCATCTGCTGAATAAAGCCTGAAATATCTCCTTTTTCACCGGTAGTTTTTAGATCCTCCCTGTAATTCTCAAGTGATATACCTTTCTTTTCAATCAGCATTTTCCTGGAGTTGGTTACTCCAATCAGATTTACTTTAAGATTATGCTCAGAGAGTAGTGCAGAAGACTGGCTCAGTAATTGCTTCAGCAAGCTTGTTCCTACTAATCCTGTGCCTGCAATAAAGAGGTACATCTCTTTATAACGCGAAAGAAAAAAGCCATCATGGATAACATTTAAAGCTTTTTTCAGACTTTCACTCTTTATAACCACCGATATATTTAACTCTGAAGAGCCCTGTGCAGTTGCGATCACGTTTATTCCATTCCTTCCAAGCGCTTTGAAGAGAGTTGCAGAAATACCCGGCGTGTTCTTCATTCCTTCCCCGACAATTGCAATTATTGACAGATTTTTTTCAATAAGAACCTTTAATTCATTATTCAGGTCTATCTCATTTTTGAATTCATCGTGAATTGCTTCTGCTGCAAACGATGAATCGGCTGGCCTTACAGCGAAAGTTATTGAATACTCTGAAGAAGCCTGTGTTATAAGAATAATGTTAATGTTTTGTCTGGCAAGCGCTCCAAACAGTCTCATTGAAGTACCTGTAACTCCAACCATCCCTGTTCCAAGCAGAGTGATAAGATCGATGTGATCAATCGATGAGATTCCTTTTATCGGACTGTTTTTATTATCAGATGATTTATGGCTTATTACAGTTCCTTTTGCCAGAGGATTGAATGTGTTCAGTACCAGTATGGGAATGTTTTTTTTATAGACAGGTCTGAGAGTAGGAGTGTAGATCACTTTTGCCCCAAAATGAGAAAGCTCGATAGCTTCAGAATATGTGAGGTTTTCAATCGCATATGCTTTCTCAACTTTTCTGGGATCAGCAGTCATAAATCCGTCTACGTCAGTCCATATTTCCAAAACCTCAGCATTTAAAGCAGCCGCAATGATAGCAGCCGTATAATCCGAGCCCCCTCGTCCAAGTGTTGTTGTATCACCATGTGCGTTGCAAGCTATAAACCCCGGAACAATAGTATGCCTGGTTGTTTTAGTAAATTTTTCTTTTATTAGTGTCTCAGACGCCGGGAAATCAACATTTGCAAAACCGAAATTACTGTCTGTCCTTATAAATATTCTGGAATCAATCAGAAGACAGTTATCAAAATAATTGCTGAGTATCAGCGATGACAATATTTCTCCTGCACCAAGAATCTGGTCAAATGATTGTTTACTTAATTCGTGAAGCAGATAAATTCCCTTGAGTGTTTCTTTAAGATCGTCGAAAATATTGTTAACTTTTTCAAGAACATTATTTTGTTTGTCCTTAATTATCAGCTGTTTTGTAAATTCAGCATGACTATTGGCAATCTTTTCGAGATGTACTTTATATTCTTCATTTCTGATTGAAGCAAGCTCTCCTATTTGTTTAAGTTGGTCTGTAACACCCTGAAAAGCTGAAACAACTATAATACATGGTGAAGCCTGAGAATCAATAATCTTTTTCACTCCCCGGATCCGTTCCGGTGTTCCGACAGATGTCCCTCCGAACTTCAGTACTTTCATTCTTAACTTAAATTAAAAAAGCATCTCTAAAGATGCTAAAATGAATTGCAAAATTAGTAAAAAGAAGGTAAAAGGCTATTT
>DATCHE010000148.1:0-12567 GCA_036508535.1 Bacteroidales bacterium
CCTATTCTTTTCGTGTAAAATAGTTTATCATCTCCCATGGCATAGAAATCCTTAAGTTGTGCCTCCAGTTCAAACTTATTACTATCATAAAATGCCCTTGTAGGAGCATAATGCTCCAGACCCGATGTTTCTGCAATAAGAATATTACAGCCCATTTCTTTAGCTTGTTTGCAGGTCTCATCAAGCAATTTCCTACCAATCCCTTTGCCACGGAAATCGTTATGTGTCGCAATCCAATAAAGGTCAAAACTTGTTTTAGACATAGTTATAGGACCAAAGCACGAATATGCCGCTGTTACTCCATCCACTTCGGCAAAAACAAAATGATATCCAGTCGATTCACCATGACTTAATCTTTCAGCTACAAGTTCTGCAGCAATTTCGACCTCATGATCGTAGAAAAATTTTGTTGATTCAACTATTTCCATAACGCGTTTAATATCGCGTTTCTCCGGGGTTGTCCTAAATGTTACATCCATAATTATAATCTTAAAGTTTAAACGCAGTTTCAGGAAGCGTGGCTATCCGTGCCACCGTTTCAATAGCAATTGCTGCAAAAGCAGCCCCATAATCAAGATCAATATTCTCAAGAGTATCTTTTGTGTCGTGGTAACCACTTCTGTTTATATCGTAATTCTCCATAAAGAGAACTACAGGAACTCCTGTATCTGAAAATATCTGACCGTCTGTGTTAAAGATAGAGCTATGAGGATTGTATTGTGTACGCACCTCTCCTTTAATTGCAAGATGTTTTGCTGTTTCTGGAATCTCCTGTAAATCAGAAATTCTTTTACCACGGGTCCTGCTTAACCTGTCAGGATCTTTGTTCCAGCTATGCGTGCCGGCATTCCAGATCATATTCGCGATATGCGCCTGACAGGCAAGATGCAGTGATTCAGCACTTTTACCTGGTGAAATTTGAAAAATGTCCTGATCAGTATCTCTGTTATGACCTATCATGTCCATTACATATACACCAACAATCTCTGTATCAGACAAATTAATGTTTGTCTGTTTATCTATTTTCAAATTGATGTTTTTCTCTATAAGGGTCTGGCAGAAATTCCGGGCACCCATGCAGTCTGATGGAAATTCTTCTCCTGTAAGGTGAATCAGCCATATATCACGTTCAAGCTTCCCCTCCTTAGATAGTTTTAAGAATATTGGTGCTGCCTGTAATAGTGTGGCACTAGCAGAATAATTGTCATCTGCTCCTTTGGCAGCTAACCTGGCACCAGAACCTCCTTTTCCTTTTTCATAAACATCTTCCATATAAGCTGTATCGTAATGATCTCCGAGAACAACAGCCTGCTTACGGTTTTTTCCCGGAATTATCATCAGCAAATTACGCTCATAAATGCTACCCTTCTGGTTACCAATCCATCCTCCATATTGTGAAAAATCAAACAATGTATTCCATTTAAAGGGTAGTTCCCCAACCATAGCTCTTCCTTCCATTCCTGCTTCGCTTATTACCCTGCGATATCTGGAGATAAGATATTCCCCAAGCATTTCAAGATCCCTTTTTTGTTTCTGTACTTTTGATAAAGTTGCCTCGTCAAGCATAATATCTGCATTATCTTTATAAACGAATTCACCCTGTGCCAGAAATTTAATGTCGTTCCACCAGGCTTCCTCAAAGTGTCGTGTAGCTGTTTCAGAATAGGTTAAAGCATTGGGAAAAACTTCGTTATATTCCGGTTCAATTATTTTTTCAAGTTCGGTATGCATATAATCGGCCTTGTCAGGGGAGTTTGTATGAAATTTCAACTCCTCAAACCATTGCTCCAGAGTCTTATGCTTGGAAATATTCAGAAGTTTATGTGCAAACTCCCTGGATAAACGCTTGCAGCCGAAGGCTTCCCAATTCTCAAGTAGCGAGATTATATTATACGCAGTCTGATGAGTAAAATGATCGCAATGATTATTAAAATCGTGTAATGCTGAAAGATATAACTCACGTCTCTCCATTCTGGGCCAGAGTTCAACAGGCTCTGACATTTCCCTGTCACTATCGTGATAACACGTTAAATAGCCGAAGAGTGATTCGGACCTTATCTCCACTTCTTCAGATTGTTCTTTAAGAAATGCAACCAATGGTCTGTGAAGATAAATCTCGTGCTCACCAACACGCATCGGGGGAAAGAATAACCTGTAACCGAAAAGTCCGCCTTTGACAAATGTCTTCTCAACTGCTGAAATTTTCCTTTTGTCCGCTACAGGACCATTTAATAAAAGATCGAAATTATGGTTCCATAGCTGACTGTTACAGGCTAATGGCTTGTTGTAAAGTCCCATCGCATCAGGTTCTGTACTAAACAAAGCCTTGATCAATCTGATCTTATGTGCGACTTCATTAAGTTCATCCTGATACCTGTGAACGCGCTGCCATCTATTCGTACGATGAAAAGTATCCTTTAAAAGGTTTTCGTTAATTATATGATTATGACTTCCGGCGTATGGTTCGTGTAACCACCCCGATTGTGTAACTTTTAACCCACCTATCCCCCTGTTTCTCGCTACCAGGTTTAATAATGGAATTTGTCCGGCAGAAGTAAGCTCCTTCTTAAGCCGGAGATATCCCGGCATGCCCCAGAATACCAGACTGCCTGGAAATGGCAGTAAATTTAAAGATCCGTCGAGGTATTGCTGCTTTACAGTTTCCGGCAGGAGCTTAAATGGCCTGAAGGTTAATAAATACCTGATATTCCCTGATGAAATACTATCATCAACGAGAAATCTTTCAGTCCATTTAGGAAGGAGAGCTCCTTCTGATGACATTATTCTGAATCCCGAATTGAAAAGAGATGACTCATCAGATAACTTTTCTCCATAAGCAGCAGAGAGTAAATCTGTAAAAAAAGAGATGGAATCTCTCTCCGGGATTTCTGTATTAGGATCGGAAAAAAAACTTTTCCAGAAAGTTTGCTCAGGATCATGAATGCTATTTCCGAAAAAGGTCCATATTACCCTGCCTTTGTCATCTTGTGTGAGGGATAGCATAAGTGGCAATAATGCTACATATTTTTCATGATTTAGCGATCCGGCCCTGTTGGCAAGTTCGGGAGGCCAGTATGGGTTATTCTTCAGGTTTTCACCACCATGCCCTCTTATAAAATGCTCTGGTTGACCTTTCCCCAGCTTGATAATATTTTTCATTATTTGTTGCCCGATGTGTTCAATACCAGGTCGGAGTTCATATTCCTCTTCCATTTCTGATATCTTCCATCCGAACGGATCATTTTCGCTTAATATCCGGTTATCCGGCTTACCATAAGGTTTATAACCAAGATGGGGAGGAGGCATAAATTCAGAGTAAGCAGTAATAGGATAACACCCATTGCATCTGAACCAGGGATATCCGGCAAGTAGTTTTTGCCAGCCGGAAGAAGCTTTAACTTCCATAGAATTTAAATTAGGCGATTATAAAACATGAAGATAATGTATGTTTTTCAATCAACCCAATTTTAAAGGAAGGTGAAATATCGAATATTATTCAATGAAATAGTAAACTTTTTTTATATTAAGTGTTTATATAATAACACTATGATTTATTTCGATCCGATATATTTCTTTTGTTCATTTGTGAATAAATTCAGCATTTTTAATCTTTGAGATTCTAAAGTGCCCTTAATTTTTGCAGCCATTTCAGCTCTCATTTTTGTCATCTCGTCTTTCTGTTTCTGTAAAAGTTCAGTATATTCTTTCTTTTGTTTCTCAGTAACATTTGGAATTTTGTCTATGAATATGCCTCCAGGTCCAACCTGGCTATTATCGGGTGGATTCATTTGCATTGATGCGTTACCCATTCCATTACCGGCACCTGGTCCCATACCTCTCATCATCCCTTGTCCCTGACCATTACCCATACCATTATTAATACCCGCACCCATTCCTGGTCCGCCACCTCTTCTCATTCCTGGTTGCATACCCTGTCCCATTCCCCTATACATTCCATTACCCATATTCGGGCCGGCACCTCTTCTCATTCCTGCATCTGGTCTCATACCCTTGCCTTGGCCTCTCCTCATCCCAGCTTTCAAACCATGACCCATACCTCTCCTCTGATTATACATTGGAAACCCGTGTCTGTTCTGTTTCGTTTGGTTTATTCCATACCCCCTGCCCTGTCTCATAATTTTCTTTTCGTGTCTGGCATTGTGACATCCCGTAATTATAACTCCAGTTCCAATAAGAACTAAAAGCAGAATTCCCAAAATTTTCCCGGCTTTCTTCATATCGTTTGTTTTTAAATTATTGTTTCTTTTTGATATCATGACTTAATGTCTTTCCTGTTTACATTTTGCTATCTGACTCTTAGACAACTGAAACAATAGAATCATTCTGCAATATTCATATATTTTATAAAAAAAAAGGCCCCTTCCGGAGCCTTCTTTGAAATTTCATTTAAGCTAAGGATTTATTTTTTATCAAAAACCATGGTTGTCTTCATCGGAGTTCCATCCTGACCATTTCTTGTGGATACTATGGTAAGAATTTTAGGATCGGTAAGTGTCCACTCTTCTGTTGAATTCATGGTCATTGATTGACCGTTCATGTCCATTGTTCTTGAAGTCTTGATTGTGAGAGTTTTGCCGTCGGCTGACCATGTTGCGACTGATTTGCTATCGCCTCTGGGGTTTGTGTTAATGCTCTCTTTTCCATCGAGTGTGTACTTTAAGGTAGTTGTTGTAGGTGTACCATCCTGGCCATTCCTTGTAGTTGCAGATGTAAGGAGGATAGCTTCCTGGGTAACAACGCGATCTCCGCCACCCATTCTCATCATTCCGCCACCACCACCCTGGCCGCCACCGCCACCTGCAGGAGGTTGAGTACTTTTCGCAGCATTATAAGTCCAGCTACCCGCAAAATTTACTTTGCCTGCCTGTGCATTTGTTATAACCGGCATAATCATAGCCAGAACAATGGTTAACGATAATAACTTCATGAATCCTGTAATACTTTTTTTCATATTTTTTAATTTTTAAGTGAATTGATTTTTAGTAAGTCAACATACCAAAAGTAAATATTTCTACGGATTAAAAAAAATATAATTATACTACTTTGACAGATTATAGATATTCTTGTTTTTCAGCTTTTTTTTGCCCCGGCCCTAAAGGGTGAAAAGCTGAAAAATCAACATGTTCCCTTTAGGGATTTAGGGTAAAAACATGTTGATTTTCAAATCTGTCAAAGTAGAATTAATACTGAACTTCCAATATTCTTATTTAAATAAAAAACATTTCGTCGCAAAAAAGGCCCCTTCCGGAGCCTTTTTTAAATATTTAATAATCTCAATGATTATTTCTTGTCATAAACCATAGTGGTTTTTACAGGAGTACCATCCTGACCATTTCTTGTTGATGTAACTGAGAGTGTTTTTGGATCAGTAAGAGTCCATGCTTCTGTACTTACTCTTTCACCATTTTGTCCCTGAGATTTAGTTACGACTGTAAGAGTTTTGCCATCAGCTGACCATGTTGCAGTTACTTTGCTGTCTCCTCTTTGTGTTGTAACAACTGTTTCTTTTCCATCAAGAGAGTATTTTGTACTTGTTGCGGTACCGTCCTGACCTGTTCTTGTCCGGGTAAGAAGATTAGCTTCCTGAGTTGCAGTAAAATCGCCACCGCCCATTCTCATTCCGCCGCCGCCACCTTGACCACCACCCTGACCACCAGCTGGTGGCTGAGTACTTTTCGCAGCATTCATGGTCCAGCTACCTGCGAAGTTAGCTTTACCCTGTGCATTAGCCAATACCGGAGCAATAAGGGCCAGTATTACTGTCAATGATAATAACCTCATGAAATTTAAAGCAATTTTTTTCATAATTTTTTAATTTAAGTGAGTTGATTTTATATTAGACAAATATTAAAAGGTAAATATTCCACCAAATTTAAAAAATATTCCGCTTTTTTGTTTCTTTAACACAATCAGAAATTATATGTCAAAGTTAAATATTATTCTGAATCTAAAAAACTAATTTTAAGTTTATGAATTAATCAGGTTAGGTAAAGGTCATTGTTTTTCGTACAAGGAACAATTAACATAGAAAGCAGGACACGAAACCAGAAACGAGAAACGATTAGCGATTGCCTGGAAATTTTAACTACCTTTTGAAGCTTAAATTTCAGATTATGAATAGAAGAAATTTCATTAAGACCACTTCAGTAGTTGCAGGTGCATACGCCATAATTGAACCTGCAGTATTTGCCAACTTCAATATGCAGGCAGAAGAAACCTGGTTTAATCGTCCAATGCGCTGGGCACAACTTACATTGGTTGAAAATGATCCGGGAAAATTTGATCCCGACTTCTGGCTCGGCTATTTTAAACAGATTCATGCTGACGGAGCAACTTTAAGCGCCGGAGGCATTGTAGCTTATTACCCGACAAATGTGCCGCTTCACCATCGTAGTGACTGGCTTGCAAATTCAGATCCGTTTGGCTATTTGGTAGAAGGATGCCGCAAAATGAATATGTCGGTTCTTGCAAGGTCCGATCCACACGCAGCAAGACAAAATGTATACGACGCTCATCCCGACTGGATAGCTGTTACAGCTAATGGCGAGAAACGACGTCATTGGGCAAATAAGGATTTATGGGTAACATGCGCTCTGGGTCCATATAACTTTGAGTTTATGACTCAGGTGCATTCCGAAATTATGGAGAGATACCAGCCTGATGGAATTTTTTCCAACCGCTGGGCGGGTAGCGGGATTTGCTATTGTGAACATTGTAAAACAAATTTTAAAGATTATTCAGGACTAGATCTTCCACTAAACAGTAACCCGATAGATAAAACTTTTCAGAAATACTCAGAGTGGAATACCATCCGTTTGAAAGAACTGTGGACATTGTGGGATGGTGTAATTCGCAAAGTGAAGCCTGCTTCACGATTTATCCCCAATGGATTTCCCGATAAGGTGATTACCGGTCAACTGTCGGATATTGTATTTACCGATCATCAGGCGCGAAGCGGTGCTACGATGCCATGGTCGAACGGAAAGGGCGCCAAAGAAATACGCGCCTCAATTGGAATGAAGCCTTTAGGTGGTATATTCAGCGTAGGAGTTGAAGAACAATACCGGTGGAAAGACTCAGTGCAGACAGAAGCGGAAATCAGAGTCTGGGTTGCTGAAGGAACAGCTAACGGAATGCGACCCTGGTTCACGAAGTTTTCAGGTGTCCTCTACGATAAAAGATGGCTCGATATAGTAGACAAAATTTATCAGGTCCATTACCGTAATGAGAGTTATCTTAGAAACACAGCACCTTTGGCTCGTGTAGGTATGGTATTTTCAGACGGGAACAGGAACTATGGCAGTGAGAAATGGCAGCAGAAAAGCGGAGATCATTCCCTCGGAATGTACCACGCTCTCATCGAAGACCGTACGCCCTTTGAAATGGTAAATGACCGGCTGCTCGATCAGGAACATCTTAAGCCTTTCAAATTGCTTATATTACCTAATATTGCAGCACTTTCGACCGAAAAGTGTGCACAATTAAGGAAATTTGTTGAAAGTGGAGGTAGTTTATTAGCCACTTTCGAGACGTCTCTTTATGATGAAGCTGGCATTCGCCGGAATGATTTTGGATTAACAGATCTTTTTGGTGTTTCCTTTGATAAAAGTGTGGAAGGGCCCATGCAAAACAGCTATCTGAGATTGAAAAAAGATGCCGCGTTAAACCAGTTTCATCCAGTACTGAAAGATCTTGAAGATGCATATAGGATAATAAATACTATTAATATGGTTAATGTAATCCCGCGATCTTCGTTCCCCGAACCTGTAACTTTAATTCCTACATATCCCGACCTGCCGATGGAGGATGTTTACCCCCGTATTCCGGAAACCAACATCAGAGAGTTATACCTGCGGAGCATTGGGAAAAGCCGGATAGCCTATTTCCCGGGAGATATTGACAGAACCTTTTGGCAGATTATGAGTGCCGATCACGGGAAACTGCTTCGAAATACAATCCGGTGGGCACTTGATGAAGAACCTATCGCAGAAGTGACCGGTCCGGGTGTTATAGATGTTACAGTTTGGCAGCAGGAGGCATCTATGACAGTTCACATGGTAAACCTTACCAACCCAATGATGATAAAAGGTCCTTTTCGCGAGTTAATACCGGTTGCTGCCAAAGTAACTATTAAAATACCTCAGGGAAGAAAAGTCGGAGGCATTAAGCTTCTGGTAAGCGATGAAAAGGCAATATTTGATGTAAGGGAAGACAAGATATTCGTGTCTGTTCCTAAAATACTTGATTACGAGATTATTGGTATAGATCTTTCCTAACTATACAAACATACCATTTTAACTTTCACGAATATGAATAATTCAGGAAACAAACTTCCGGATTTACCGGAAGAAAATAGAAATAAATCAAATAATCGTCGTTCTTTTCTCAAGAAAGCTGCAGTCGCGACTTTTGCAATTGCAAATGCTGAATTGATATCAGTTGCTAATAAAGGTTCATTCGGACAAAGGGAAACTTTAACAGAAATTCCGTGGTATAGACGGGTAACTCGTTGGGGCCAGACCAATATTACCGAAAAAGATCCAATACAATATGATATTACATGGTGGCGTAAACACTGGAAAGACACAAATATACAGGGCGTAATAGTAAATGCAGGGGGAATAGTAGCATATTATCCGACAAAAATACATCTTCATAAACCTGCTCAGTATCTGGGAGGCCGTGATCTTTTTGGCGACCTATGCCGTGCAGCACATGAAGATGGAATTGCCGTTTTTGCAAGAATGGATTCTAACCGTGCAGCTGAAGAGTTTTATAATGCACATCCTGACTGGTTCGCCGTTGATTCTGAAGGGAAACCATATAAAGCCGGTGAACTCTTTATTACATGTGTGAACAGCCCTTACTATAACGATCATATCCCTGCAATATTAACAGAGATATCCAGATTATACAAACCGGAAGGATTTACGGACAATAGCTGGAGCGGGCTTGGCAGAGATACAATTTGTTATTGTGAGAATTGCAGGAAAAGTTTCTTTGCGAAAACAGGCAAAGATATACCAAAGATCAGAAACTGGGATGACCAGGTATACAGGGAATGGATACGATGGAATTATGACCGGAGATTGGAAATTTGGGATTTAAATAACATTACTACGAAAGCTGCAGGAGGAAAAGACTGTATCTGGTCAGGTATGAACTCCGGAACAATAAGCGGACAATCAAGAAGCTTTCGCGATTACAAAGAGATTTGTAAAAAGGCAGATATTATAATGCTCGATTCACAAGCACGAAATGACACAAATGGCTTCCAGCAAAATTCCGATACCGGCAAGCTCATTCATGGCCTGCTGGGCTGGGACAAACTGATTCCTGAAAGCATGGCTATGTACCAGGCAGGAAGACCTACTTTCCGTCTGGCAGCTAAACCGGTACAGGAAGCCCGTATGTGGATGCTCGAAGGGATTGCCGGCGGCATCCAGCCGTGGTGGCACTACGTGGCAGCTACACATGAAGACCGCAGAATATACCATACTCCTGTTCCTGTATTCTCATGGCATAAGATCAATGAAGAATTTCTCATAAACAGGAATCCTGTTGCAAGTGTCGGTGTTGTGTGGTCACAGCAAAATTCGGATTTCTACGGTCGTGAAGAATCTGATCTGTTGGTGGACCAGCCATGGAGAGGTATTACTGAGGCACTTATCCGGGCCAGAATACCATATCTTCCTGTCAATGCAGATCATATAGATCGTGATGCCAGTAAATTCTCTCTGTTGATATTACCAAATCTGGGTGTAATTACAGATACTCAGATTGCAATGATAAGACGTTTTGTGAAAAACGGCGGTGGTCTGATAGCTACCGGTGAGAGTACACTTTATAATGAGTGGGGCGATCGCAGGCAGGACTATGCCCTAGGTGATCTTTTTGGAACTCATACGGATAATCAGCACAAAACAAATTCAGGAAGAACCTTGCGAAAAACTGCTTTGGAAACGTTACATACCTACCTTCGTCTCACTCCTGAACTGAGAAAAAATGTTGATGGTCCACACACTGGTGCGGAACCAGAGATTATCGGTAAACGTCATGATATTCTCAAAGGATTCGAAGAGACAGATATTTTATCATACGGAGGTCTTCTGGAACCTGTTTTAACAGAGCCATCGGGTGAAGTACTAATGACTTTCATTCCTCAATTTCCAATATATCCGCCTGAGACGGCCTGGATGAGGGAACCGAAAACAGATATCCCCGGTTTGATAATAAATACAACATCTGACGGCGGACGTATAGCATTTATGCCAGCAGATATAGACCGGCAGTTTGGACGATATAATCTTCCTGACCATGGAAATCTGCTTGCAAATCTTATCCGGTGGGCAACAAAAGACATCATTCCTCTGAAAATTGAAGGTCCCGGGTTGGCAGAATTCAATATTTACTCACAACCGGGTCGTCTGATCTTGCATATTGTCAATCTGACGAGTGCTGGTACATGGCGTCAGCCTGTTGATGAATATATTGCCATTGGACCAGTTAATGTCAGTATTAAATTACCCGATGATGTTACCGGTAAGAGTATTCAGTTACTGGTTTCCAATAAGAAGATTACCGGTTCTCAGGAGAACGGCTGGTTGAATTTTACAATCAGCTCAATTTCTGACCATGAAGTTTCAGTAATAATCTAGTAAATTTCTTCATCTGTTTATGAAATGCAAATTCGCTTAAATTAATGATTATAAAACTATGAAATCTAATCGACGCCACTTTATTTCCACCGCTGTTGCAGGAGGATTTGCAGCCGCGATACCCCTCTCATCATGTACTTCTGCACCTTCAAATTCCGGAAATGTTGAGAAAAAGCCAGATTATTCTAAGCTTGATGAAATCTTAAAGAAGCCTATATTTAAAAAAGAATTATTCAATACACCCGTTATAATTGAAACACTTGAATTGCTACGGTTCAAAGACAGTTTTCTATGCCGTGTGACATCAAAGGATGGAGTAGTGGGGATGTCAGTAGGCCACAGCGGTCAGCTTAGGTCGCAATACCCGATTTTTATAAATCTCCTGCAACCTTTTTTTATTAATAAAGATGCCCGCGATCTCGACCTCCTGATTGAAAAAGTTTATATTTACAAACTTAACTTCAGATTGTCAGGGATGGCTCTGGGAGTACCTTTGGCCACAATTGAGTTTGCCATACTTGATATGATGGGACGAATTGCGGGAAAGACAATAGGACAGCTGATTGGAGATATACACCATCCGGAAGTTGCTGTTTATCAGGCTACAGAATATCGCGAGAGGCCGGTAGCTGAGTCAATGGAACTGATTACCAGAGATGTTGCAGAATATAATGCTAAGGCCCTTAAAATAAAGATCGGAGCATTAATGTTCCATACTGCTGATATAAATTTTGTAGCTCCGGCTGGACGTACAGAAACAATGATTCCTCTTGTCAGAAAGACTTTTGGTGATGAAATGGTCTTATATGCTGATTCAAATGGCTTCTATTCAGTAGAGGAAGCAATCCGGGTTGGAAAATTGCTTGAGGAGTACAAGTTCCAGTTTTTTGAGGAGCCGGTTCCTTTCGACTGGTATGACGAGACCAAACAGGTAGCAGACGCACTCACAATACCAATTGCAGGGGGCGAACAGGAATATAGTCTTCATGGGTTTCGATGGTTAATAGCTAATAATGGTCTTCAGATTGCGCAACCCGATTTCTTCTATTTTGGAGGAATGATAAGGGCAATGAAGGTTGCACTTATGGCAGAAGCTTTCGGAAAGAAATGTACTCCTCATATGACAGGAGGTGATTTGGGATTTCTCTATATGATGCATCTGGTATCTGTACTTCCCAATGCTCTCTCCTATCACGAATTTAAAGGGTTTAAGACAAACACCATTTATGAGTGTAAAACATCACCTTTGAAAAGTGTTGGTGGCCTGGTTAAAGTTCCTACCGGCCCGGGTTCAGGGGTTGAGATTGATCCGGATTTTATAAAAAAACACGATGTGATTAGATAGTAAAAGGCCAGGTTAGTTGAACTACCCTGGCCTTCTTGTTATGCTTTAATCAACTAAAGAATCAGAGTTGGTCCATAGCCATTTTTGCATTAAGGAAATCAGCAGATGCGGCAAGAGCAGCAGTAAATTCTTCGCGTGCTTTGTCTTTTTTACCTAATCCTGTATAGCCAAGTCCTGCATTATAATGTGCGGTAGCAACATTTGAGCGACCAGATTGCTGGCGTCTGCCCGCTTGTGGAGAAGCCTCAGCATTCGTACCTTCGGGTTGGCTCAACGCAGCAGTAGCAGATGTAATAAGCTCATTGAATACTTCATCAGTACCCGCTTTGTTTCCAAGTTTCTGCCTGGCTAGTGCCTGATAATAACGTTGCTCACCCTGAGCAAGGGCATTACCTGAACCACCACCCGCTCTGCGTGCACCAGCTGCACCAGGGCCCATCCCTCCACCTGCAGCAGTACCACCGCCTGCTACACCTTCTCTCAGGTTAGTAGCAGTAGGATTAATTACTTCGTTCCAGGCTTTCTGAGCATTTACTTTATCGC